>JAJRDC010000283.1 GCA_028678635.1 Methanomicrobiales archaeon | reverse complement strand
GAAGGTCTTTGAGATCGGGCCCATCTTCCGGGCCGAGGAGCACAACACGACCAAGCACCTGAACGAGGCCACCTCCATCGACGTGGAGGTCTCCTTCGCCGACCAGGAGGACGTGATGAAGCTCCTGGAGGAGCTGGTGGCATCAGTCTACCGGACGGTGGCCGAGACCTGCGGGGAGCCCCTCTCCTGGCTGAAGAAGGAACCGGGGGTGCCGGCCATCCCCTTCCCCCGGATCCCCTACACGGAAGCGATAGAAATCGCCAGCCGGCGGACCGGGGAGCCCCTGAAGTTCGGGGATGACTTCGGGGCCCCTGCCGAGAAGGCCCTGGGGGAGGAAATGGGCACCCACTACTTCATCGTCGACTGGCCCACGGCCATCAAGCCCTACTACGCCATGCCCTATGCCGATCGGCCCGAGTTCTGCCGCGCCTTCGACCTGATGCATCCCCGGATGGAGCTCTCCAGCGGGGCCCAGCGGGTCCACCAGCACGACCTGCTGGTGCACCAGATCCGGTCCAAGGGCCTGCGCCCCGAGTCCTTCGAGTTCTACTTAAACCCGTTCCGGTACGGCATGCCGCCCCATGCCGGCTGGGGCCTGGGTGCCGAGCGGCTGGTGATGACCATGCTGGACCTGCAGAACATCCGGGAAGCGGTCCTCTTCCCCCGGGACCGGCACCGGCTCGTGCCATGAAGATCATCCACAAGCTCCTGCCCACCACCGTTGTCGGGTCGTACCCGGTGGTCCGGACACCCTCGCTCCGCTCCCTCCTGGACCCGTTCCGGGGCGCGGTGGAGACGGCCGTCTCGGAGCAGCTGGCGGCGGGGATCGACATTATCTCCGATGGCCAGGTCCGGGGGGACATGATCGAGGTCTTTGCCCGGGCCCTGCCAGGGATCCGGGACCGCCGGGTCGTCTCCAAGGTGATGCCGCCGGCAAAGCCCATCACGGTACCGGATACGGCCTATGCCCGGAGCCGGCATCGGTTTGTGAAGGGCATCCTCACCGGTCCCACCACGCTGGCCCACGGTCTGCAGATCGCGACCCCGGCCTACCGGGACCGGGCTGACCTGGCCCTGGACCTGGCCCAGGCCCTGGCCGTGGAGGCCAAGGGGCTGCAGGAGGCCGGGATCACCCTCCTGCAGATCGATGAACCCATCTTCTCCACGGGAACCGCCGACCTGGAGGCAGGGAAACGGGCCATCGAGGTCATGGCATCGGTGGTCCAGGTGCCCCTCTGCCTCCATGTCTGCGGGACGCTGGCCGATATCATCGACGACCTGCTCCATATGCCGGTGGCCGTCCTGGATTTCGAGTTCACAGGTACCGCTTACAACCTGGAGGTCCTTTCCCGGAAGGAGCTGAGGGAGAAGTCCATCGGGTTCGGGTGCATCGATTCCTCGGATCCCGCCATCGAGAAGGTATCGGTGGTGAAGAAACGGATCCAGGCCGGCCTCGAGGTCTTTGACCCGGACCAGCTGCTCATTGACCCGGACTGCGGCCTGCGGATGCTCTCCCGGGATGCCGCGTTCGGAAAACTGAAGGCCATGGTGGAGGCCACCCGGGAGGTCCGGGTGGAGTTACCGGCCCCTACTTCACCCGCCGGGTCGTCGAAGGCTCCAGGCCCTTGGCAGTGATCAGGTAGGGGATGCCCTCCTCAGGCACCTGCTGGCCCCGGTTCTTTTTGATGGTCATGACGTGAACCATGTCGGTCCCCGAGGCAATCTCTCCCAGTTCCAGCACGATGTCCACCGCCCGGACCAGGCGGGCGATCTCCATGGGATCATGGACGTCCCGGTAGAGAAGGAAGAGGATGTTGGAACCCCGTTTCCGGGTATCCCGGGTGCAGATGGTCATGAACTGGATGGCGATCTCGATGGTGTATTTCTTCACGATGGTGGAGAGGGAATCAATGATGATCCGGTCACCCTTCAGCATCGTTGCGAGACGGTCGGGAGGCAGGTGGCGGGCATCCACCATCCCCTCATCAGGCTCTGCATCCAGGATCAGGTAGGTCCCTCCCGGCTCCTGTTCCCAGAACTGCCGGCCTATCAGCTCGAGACCCGAGGTGGGGGATCCCAGGATCAGGATGGTGGTACTCCCGGGGAAACCACCGTCCAGGACATTGTCCAGGCCCGCCATACCGGTGGGGCGCCGGGGCCTGTCGCTCGGTGCCGGTGGTTTGGGGGCTTCCTTGGCATTCACAGGGGTATTCACTGAGGGAAGAATGTGATCAGGAGAGTCATAATACTTCTCCGGGGGGAAAAATCGGGGGAATTTTGGCTGGAAATATATGATGATCCTCCGGTCCTTCCCCACCCGACACTCCCATCGGATCTATGGGAATATTGCGGGAGGGGGCACAGCCCCCTCCCGGTCCCTCCCCCACCACGAGAGGATAGTCAATCCACGGGAGTCGATAGTAAGGGATGGATCAACGAATCCCGAAAACCTGCGGGGGGTGCCCACGCCAGGCGGGGGCGGAGCCTTGGCGGAGCCCCCGAGAGCGTCTCATCTTTACTCCACAGAGACGGGACACCGACAATATCAGGTGAGAAATCACCGCGAACGGGGCGGAAGGGGCAATGAAAAGGGGGTGATATTCCGCGGCCTACGCGTACTCGGGGGGCTGGACCTCTTTCGGGAGGCCGCCCTTGAAGTACTCCCGGATCCTGCGGTAGTACTCGCGGGAACGCTCGTTCATGGTGGGGTGGATCTTCGACTTTGCCGCGTCGAAGTGCGTGGCTGTCACCGCAGGTGCACCCTCCCGCATGGCCAGCATCCCGGCTTCCCGGCAGAGGGCTTCCAGGTCGGATCCGACATAGCCGGGGGTCGCCCGGGCCAGGGAGGCGATCAGGGCGTCACGGGCCGGGTCCTTCACCGCCAGGTGACAGACGGAAAGGAACTCGAGCACCCGCTTCCGGGAGAGGGTCTTTCCCTCCTCCTGCCGGGCCAGGCCTTCAGCCGCGGCCAGGACCTCGTCCCGTGCCACGGTCCGGTCCTTCCCCAGCTTCTCAGCCAGGTCCTCGAGGGCGGAGTCGGTGAGGGGCTGGAGGGCGGCGATGACGGGATCCAGGGAGGATCCCTCCACCGGCATGGACCGGGCATGGATGGAAAGGATCCGGGCCCGGTCCACTTCGGACGGTTCGCCGATGTACACCAGCCGGTCGAACCGGCCGGGGCGG
>JAJRDC010000205.1 GCA_028678635.1 Methanomicrobiales archaeon | reverse complement strand
CGGTGATCTCGGGGAAGGTTTTCAGCGTTTCCACCACCTCGCCGGCCCGCTCCCCGCAGGCGGCGATCACCACCACGTCCACCTCTGCATGCCGGCTGATCAGCTGCTGGAGCACGGTCTTTCCCGATCCGAAGGGTCCGGGGATACAGTACGTCCCGCCCCGGGCGACGGGGAAGAGCGAATCAATGAGCCGCATCTTCGTGACCAGCGGTTCCGCTGGTTTCAGCCTCTCGGTGTAGGCCCGGATGGGGATCTTCACCGGCCAGTGCTGGTTCAGGTTGACGGGGACGACCTTCCCGTCCGGGCCCTTCAGCCGGGCCACCGGGTCGCGGATCGTGTACCGGCCGGCAGGTGCGACCGATTCCACCACGAACGTTCCCTGCAGGGCGAAGGGGACCATGCAGAAGTGGGTGAAGATCCCCTCCACCACCGAGCCGATCCGGTCGCCGGCCCGCACCCGGTCCCCGGGTATTGCCAGGGGGGTGAACTCCCAGGCCCGGGTCTCGTCCAGCGCCCTGAGATATACCCCGCGACGGAGGAAGAACCCGCACTGCCGGGCCAGCTCGGGCAGGGGGTTCTGCAGTCCGTCGAAGATCTGCCCCAGCATCCCGGGCCCCAGCTCCACGGAGAGGAGTTCCCCGGTGAACTCCACCTCCTCTCCTATGGAGAGGCCTCCTGTTGCCTCGTACACCTGCAGCTCGGCGAGGTCGCCCCTCACACGGATGATCTCGCCCTTCAGCCGTTCGTTGCCGTGCCGGATAAAGGCCACCTCGTTCTGCATCACCGGTGACCCGAACCGGACGGTGACCATATTGCCGCTGATCCTGGTGATCCGGCCTTTTTCAGTCATGGGACCCCTCCCGCCTGCGGGAGCACCTGTCCCAGCAGGGCCGCCCTGTCGGCACTGCGGATGTGCTCCCAGCGCTCCAGGATCCGGAGCTGGCAGGCATATGCGACAAGGGTGTCCAGGTCAAAGGGATGACCCTTTGCCAGTTCCTCCAGGGCCTTCCAGCGCAGCTCGTCCAGCGCCCTCTCTGCCTCCAGGGGCGACGCCTGCAGGGCTGCTGCCATCACGGCAGGGGCGAGCGTCGCGTCGCGGTCCCCCTCGGGCCGGAGATCGGGCCCGGGCTCCCGGCGGAGCCGCCCGGCACGGACCCTGACCAGGTCATTCCGCAGCGCGGTATCGAACCCGACCCACCGCCGGATCGCCCGGTGGCTCCCCTGTACCGGGTACTCCCCGGGCTCTGGCAGGGAGGAGAGGAGGCGGTAATCCTCATCAGGGATGAAGGTGTGGCACATCTCCAGGAAGCGTTCTGTGGAGAAAGGCGGTTTCATCCCAAAGTGCAGCATGGGCAGGCTTGCGACGACGTAGGGGTACAGATCAGGCATCGTGCCTCAGTCCTTTGCCGCGCCCTTTAAGATCCGGTCCAGTTCCGGCCTCAGGCGGGCGCCCAGGTATGCGGCGAGGGCCCTGTCGGTGTAATCGAAGCAGGACTTCCCGCCATCGTAACTGATGATGAATCCCCCGGAGATGCCATCTGCCGGCATGAGCACGATCTGCTTCTTCGTCTCCTCCCTGAGCCGCTGGAGGAAATGCGCCTCCAGCCGTTCCAGGTCTTCTTTCTTGAGATACACCGCGATGTCCCCGCCCTCCCCGGCGCTCTCCCGGCGGATCACATCGGAGAGCAGTGTTGCGAGGGCCTCGGGAGTGAGGGTGGCTCGGACCTCCCCCTCCACGATGCGCCCCAGCATGGCACCAATCTCGTTCCGCAGGGAGAGGAGCAGGTCCCGGCCTGCCTGGGCCAGCACGGTCTTCTCGTTCTCTTCCTCGCGGCGGATCTTCTCCCGGGCGGCGGAGAGCATGCCCTCTGTCTCGTGCCGTGCCCGGTCAAGGATCTCCCCGGCCTGCTCCTGCGCTGCCGCCTCGATCTGACGGCCTTTCTCCTCTGCCGCCCGGATCCCGTCCTGGTTGATCTTTTCGATCAGGTCCCGGATCTCTTCTGCCATCTCAAAAACACTTTAGTTTTATGCTATATCACGGTTCCGTACCCGTCCGGGTCCGGTGCACCGACGTCACGGGAGGATGCCCCGCACGCGCCCCGCGGATGCCTGCCGGGCAGGGTGCAGAAGGGAAAGATAATGGGGGGCAAGGCAGATCTTCTCTTTGGGATGAAGCGCCGGGAGCACTTTGCCATCATTGCCCACGACATGGGGGGCGTCTTCCAGCTCCTGGGCCTTGCCTGCTTTACGCCGTTCCTCGTCCTCCTCTATTTCCGCGAGTGGGGAATGGTGGTCCCGATGCTCTCTGCCCCCCTCACCTTTCTGGCGCTTGGGTGGCTGATCGCCCGGCTCCCGAAGAGTGAGGCGGTACCTCACTTCTCGGTCGCGCTGGTGGCTGTCGCCCTTACCTGGCTCGCGGTCGCGGTCATCGGGGCGTTGCCCTTCATCCTTTCCCTGGGCATGTCCTGGACGGACAGCATCTTCGAGGCCATGTCCGGCTGGACCGGGACCGGCTATACCGTCCTGGTCTCCATCGATGCGGCACCCCGTACCTTGATCTTCTGGCGATCCTTCATGCAGTGGATAGGGGGAATCGGGGTGATCGCGTTTGGCATCGCCCTTGCAGGCCGGAGCGGTCTCGCCCCCATCCGGCTCTTCCGGGCCGAGGGGAGGCCGGACGATTTCATGCCCAACGCGGTTTCCACCGGCCGGAGGATCTGGGGGATTTATGTCGTGCTCACCGTCTTCTTCATCGGCCTGGTCCTGCTCTCCGGTGTGCCTGTCTGGGATGCGGTGAACCTGGTGATGGTGGCCCTGGCCACGGGCGGCTTTGCCCCTCGGGACGGGGCAATGATGGTGTACCATAACGTCTGGCTGGAGGTCCTCCTGATCCCGGTGATGCTCGCCGGCATGGTGCCCTTCAAGCTCTACTTCTTCCTGTACAGCGGGAAGGTCCGGCAGTTCTTTCGGGACGCCACCGTGCGGCTGATCCTGGCTATGGCGTTTCTCGGGTCCCTCTTTGTCTCCCTGGAGCTCTGGCTGGTCTCGGGCCTTGCCCCGACAACGGCGATCCGGCAGGGATTCTTCAACACCATCTCCGGCTTTGCCACCTGCGGGCTCCAGAACGCGGATCCCCACCTCTGGTCAGCTGCGCCCATCATTGTCGTCACCATGTGGATGCTTGTCGGCGGCGCGGCGGGGTCAACGGCCGGGGGGATCAAGGTGAACCGGCTGATCCTGGGCTACCAGGGACTGGTCTGGTGGTTCCGGCGCTTCTTTGCCCGGTCCAATGTGATCATCCCCCTGAAGGCGTGGGGCCGGGTGGTGAACCGGGAGATAACGGAACTGGAGATCTCGAAGAACATGCTCGTCATCACCCTCTGGATACTTTCCATTTTCTTTGCCACCCTCATCGCTCTCCATATACCGCATGCCGGGTTCGGCGTGGAAGAGGTGGTCTTCGAGCTGGTCTCGGCCATGTCCAACGTCGGCCTGGGCCTGGGGTTCCTGACGCCGGCAAGCCCCCTTGCCCAGAAATGGCTCTACATCCTGCTCATGTGGATCGGGAGGCTGGAGATCATCCCGGTGATCATCCTCTTCATCGGCCTCTTCCGGGGATTCGAGGCAACGGTGGCGAAGTAGCGGAAGTGGAGCGGGTGCCGGGGCAGGTGTGGCCGGCACCTACCGAGCCCTGCGCGGATGGTGTGGCTCATCGCTACCAGTCAGTTTTCCCGATATGATGGGTACTGGTGAGACGCTCTCGGGGACTCCGCTGCGGCTCCGCCCCCGCCGCGTGGGCACCCCCCGCCAGTGTTCCGGGGCATGACGTTCACTCTAGGGTATCAACCGAGTGGGCGGCCATCCTCACGGGGAAGGGACCGGGAGGGGGCGTGCCCCCTCCCGCCTGAGAATCCCATGCACCGATGTGGAGAGAAGCAGCTTCCTCCCGTACCCCTGCTCGAGAACCTCCCTCGAAGCGCGACCGGACAACCGGCATACTCACAGGCTTCAACCGCGGCCGAAGAAGGAGGGGAAGAACTCCCTGCGGCCCGGGATGAAGATGGCGGCCTGGTACTCCTCGATAAAGTCCAGGTCCACCAGCAGGTCGTGGTAGACCATCCCCCGGGCGATCCGGGCCGCCTCATCCCGCCGCTCCAGGGAGAGGAGGGCGGCGTAGGCACCTCCCAGGGAGCCGTTACCCATGGGGTGGACGGTGGCGGCAGGGAACTCGGGGAGTATTCCGAACCGGGTGACGCTGGAGAGGTCGGTGAAGGCCCCGAAGGCCCCGGCCAGGTAGACCTGGCGGATGTCATGGATCGTCAGGTGGTACTTCTTCAGGAGGACGCCCACGGCCCCGCAGGCCGCAGCCTTCGAGTCCATCAGGTAGGTCATGTCCGCCTGCGTGAGGGCAATCTCCCTCCCCGTGGCAGATGCTTCCC
>JAJRDC010000209.1 GCA_028678635.1 Methanomicrobiales archaeon | reverse complement strand
GATCATTGCCCCCAGCCACGGCCCCGTGTACCGGAAACCGGAGTTCATCCTCTCCGCGTACCGGGACTGGGTCTCGGACCGGGTGGAGAACCGGGTGGTGATACCCTGGGTCTCCATGCATGGTTCCACGGCGGCCATGGTCCGGCACCTGACGGATGCCCTGGTGACCCGGGGCATCCCCGTCCAGCCCTTCAACCTCACGACCACGGATACCGGGGAACTGGCCAGGGCCCTCGTCGACGCCGCGACAGTCGTCCTCGCCACCCCCACCGTCCATTTCTCTCCCCACCCGAAGGCCCTGTATGCCGTGATCCTTGTCAACCTGCTGCGCCCCAAGACCCGCTGGGTGGGCGTCATCGGCTCCTACGGCTGGGGCGGAAAGACCCTGCAGGTGGTGAAGGAGAACCTCCCCCACCTGAAGGCCGAGCTCCTTGAACCGGTGATGGTGAAGGGGTACCCGTTAGAACAGGACCTGGCAGCCCTGGACCGGCTCGCGGATGCCATCGCCGAAAGGCACCGCACGATAGGAGGTGGACCATGACCCAGCGGTACTACCTGGTGTACCGGTGCAGCGTCTGCGGGAACATGGTGGAGGTGACCGGGGTGGGAAGGGGTGAACTGGTCTGCTGCGTCGTGCCCATGATTCTGCTTCCGGAGCAGTCACAGGAGGCCTCCCACGAGAAGCACCGCCCCCCTCAGGATCCGGGCGTACTGCAGCGGGCACGGCCTCTGGAGGGGCGGGTAGGATCCCCGAAGGTTCCATAATCCCTGCCTGCCTATAGTTGAGGGAATGGGCATGGGGCAGACACTCACAGAGAAGATCTTCTCGGCCAGGTGCGGGTCACCGGTGCATGCCGGAGAGGTGGTGATGGCCCCCATTGACCGGGCCATGATCCACGACATCACCGGCCCGCTGGCCATTCAGAAGTTCCGGGAGATGGGCGGGATCCGGGTCGCCAGCCCGGAGGACGTGGTGATCCTCTTTGACCACCAGGTGCCGGCCGACTCCATCGAGGCGGCCCAGAACCATGTCTTTATGCGGATGTTTGCCGAGGAACAGGGGATCCGGAACCTTGACGTGCGGGAGGGCGTCTGCCACCAGGTGATGATGGAGAGGGGGTTCGCGGCGCCCGGGGAGATTGTCGTAGGCGCCGATTCCCACACCTGCATGTACGGGGCGGCGGGGGCGTTCGCCACCGGCATCGGTTCCACGGACATGGGGTTTGCCCTGAAGTTCGGGGCCCTCTACTTCCGGGTGCCGGAGTCCACCCGGGTGGAGGTCTCCGGGACCTTCCCCCGCAGGGTGGGTGCGAAGGACCTGATCCTCCACATCACCGGTGACATCGGTGCGGACGGGGCCTCGTACCGGGCCATCGAGTTTACCGGCGAGACCATCCGGGCCCTGGACATGGCGGGACGGATGACCTGCTGCAACATGGCTATCGAGATGGGGGCAAAGGCTGGCCTCGTGGCCCCGGACCGGAGTACCTGGGAGTACCTGGAGGGGCGCAGGGCTATGAAACCCTTCGCGCTGGAGGCGGACCGGAATGCCACCTATGCCGACCGGCGGTCCTATGACGTGACGGACCTGGCTCCCAAGGTGGCGGTGCCCCACAACGTGGACCAGGTGGTGGACGTCACCCAGGTGGAGGGGACGCCCCTGGACCAGGTGTTCATCGGGTCCTGCACGAACGGCCGGTTTGAGGACCTGGCCGGGGCCGCGGAGGTGCTGGGGGACCGGTCCTTCTCGGAGAAGGTCCGGGTCATCATCATCCCCTCGTCCCGTGACGAGTACCTGAAGGCCCTCCGGGCGGGCCTGGTCGAGCGGTTCACGGTGGCCGGAGCGCTCGTCGAGGCCCCCTGCTGCGGCCCCTGCATGGGCGGGGCTTTCGGTCTCCTGGCCCCCGGCGAGGTCTCCCTCTCCACCTCCAACCGGAACTTCCGCGGGAGGCAGGGGTCCACCGACGCGAAGGTGTACCTCTCTTCCCCGGCAACCGCCGCCGCCAGTGCGATCCATGGGCGGATCACGGATCCCAGGACGGTGTGAACGTGACAGCGAAGAAGACGGTGCTGAAGGGCGGGACGGCCATGATCCACCCGCCCCGCATCTGGAAGTTCGGTGACCACGTGGACACGGACCAGATCATCCCGGGCCGGTTCCTGACCATCTACGATCCCAATGAGCTGGCGCTCCACGCCTTCGAGGGGACAAGGGACGAGTTTGCCAGGCTCGCGAAGAACGGGGACGTCATTGTTGCCGGGAACAACTTCGGCTGCGGATCGTCCCGGGAACATGCCCCCCTGGCCCTGAAGGGGGCAGGGATCCGGGTGATCGTGGCCGAGTCCTTTGCCCGGATCTTTTACCGGAACGCGGTGAACGTGGGGCTGCTTCCCCTGGTCTGCACAGATACCTCCGGGATCCGGGACGGGGAGGAGGCATCGGTGGACCCGGAGGCCGGCGTGCTCCTGGCCGGCGGCCGGAAGCACCTGCTTGAGGAGGTGCCCCTGTTCCTGGAGGAAATCGTCAGTGCAGGCGGGCTCGTGGAGTATGCCCGCGGGCTGGAGGAGGTGACCACATGCCGGAAGACCACGCGGTCGCGGTGATCCCCGGCGACGGGATCGGGCCGGAGATCATTGCCGAGGGGCGAAAGGTGCTGGACGCGGCAGCCGCCCGGTACGGATTCGGGATCGAGTGGGTGGAGTACGGGATCGGGGCCGAGCGGTACCTGGCAACGAAACAGCTCCTGACGGACGAGGACCTGGACAGCCTCTCCACCATGCGCGCCGTGTACTTCGGCGCCATCGGCGACGAGCGGGTCCCGCCAGGTGTCCTGGAGACGGGGATCCTCCTCCGGATGCGCTTCGCCCTGGACCTGTACGTGAACCTGAGGCCGGTCCGGCTCCTGCCCGGGGTCGTTACCCCGCTCGCCGGAAAACGGCCGGAGGACATCGACTTCGTGGTGGTCCGGGAGAATACCGAGGACTTCTACGTCGGCATCGGCGGCCGGTTCCGGGAGACCGATCGCCGGACCCTCAGCGTCGAGCGGGAGCTGTACGAGGTCACGTTCTCCGTGGACGCGGAGTCGGATGCCAACGAGATCGCGTACCAGATCGGGGTTATCTCCCGTGAGGGTGCCGAGCGGGTGATCCGCTACGCCTTCGACCTGGCCATGCGGCGGAAGAAGAAGGTAACGTCGGTGGACAAGGCCAACGTGCTCACCCACGTCTATGGCCTCTGGAGGGAGGTCTTTTCGGGCGTCGCGAAGGATTACCCGCAGGTCACCTCCGAGTCCAACTTCGTAGATGCGGTCACCATGTGGTTCGTGAAGAACCCGGAGTCGTTTGATGTCGTGGTGACCCCGAACATGTTCGGTGACATCATCACCGACCTGGGTGCCATGATCCAGGGAGGGATGGGTCTTGCCCCCGGCGGGAACATCAACCCGGATGGCACCTCCATGTTCGAGCCCATCCACGGATCGGCCCCCAAGTACCGGGGCCAGAACGTGGCGAATCCCCTGGCCACCATCTGGGCGGGATCGCTCCTCCTGGACCACCTGGGGGAGCACG
>JAJRDC010000195.1 GCA_028678635.1 Methanomicrobiales archaeon | reverse complement strand
GGGGAACCGGAAGGCCGGCCAGGGCCAGGTACCAGGAGAAGACGGTGAAGATCAGAACCGAGGCTGTGTACGCGGCAGGGTACCCGTATCTCCCCAGCACCCTTTCCATCGGCGGCCAGAGGGCGGTCTGGATCACCTTTAAAAAGAGGAGCCAGGTGACGACATCGAGAAGGATCGTCTCAGGCGGTACCGCCATCCCCGTCACCCCCTCCCTTGGTCCGGAGGGCCTGCCTGATCACCGACATCACCCAGCTCCCCAGGAAAACGATGGAGATGACCCCGCCGGCAAGGGTGACCGCGTTCTTCACCAGGTGGTCCAGGATGGCGATCAGGGTGGCAGCCTCCTGGCTCACCCCTGCTATCATGAGGGTGACCGCCACGGCGGCTTCGTAGGTTCCCACTCCCCCGGGCGTGATCGGGACCGCCTTCACCAGGTTGCCCACGACGATGGCCAGGGTGATGACTGCAAAGGGGATCTCCTGGCCGAACATGAGCGCCACCGCCGCGCAGGCCAGCACATCCATCATCCAGATCAGGATCGAGGACACTCCCAGCACCGCCACGGAACGGTACGAGAGGGACGCCCTCCGGATCCCTTCCAGCATCCGGAGGATGAAGGCAAAGATCCGGTTCTTTGCCGTGAGCCTGCCGGTCAGCACCAGCGCCACGAAGAAGATGCCGGTGAGGATGAGGGGAATCACGATGACGGGATAGATCCAGGGAGGGGCACCGAGGACGAACGGCAGGGAGAGGAGGCCCAGTACCGCCACCATCAGCACGTCAAAGATCCGTTCCACGACAATGGACGAGAGGCCGATCTCGTAGGGTGTCTCCTTCTCGTGGTGGAGGATGAAGATCCGGATCAGGTCACCCAGCCGTGCAGGCACCACCAGGTTCACGGTCTGGCTGACAAGGATGGTGGCCGTTGAGAAGGAGAGCGAGACCTTCACCTCCAGGGAATCCAGGATGTACCGGTAGCGCCACCCCCTCATCCACCAGCCGATGATGCAGATGGCCACGGCGAGCACCAGGTACCGTGGATCAGCGCGGGTCAGGGTCTCGATGAGTTCGTCCCATACCAGGTATAGCATGGAGGCAAGGATTGCCACCGCGACCGCGCAGGAAAGGATGAAGAGGCTAAGCCTTCGCCACATGGAGCTGCCACCAGAGCCGGAGGATCGCGCCCCCCATCTCCGTCACGTCCTTCGGCTTTACCGTTGTCCCCCGGCTGGCCCTCCACCGGACCGGGAACTCCCGGATCCGGTACCCCTCGCGCTGGCCCCGGACCAGCACCTCGGTATCCCAGAACCAGTGGGTGGCCTTCACCGACGGGAGCAGGGCCAGGATCCGGTCCCGGCGGAACCCCTTGAAGCCGCACTGGTGGTCATAGAGCCGGCTCCCGAGGATCAGCCTGACCAGCAGGTTATAGCCCCGGCTTGCCACCTCCCGCCCGCCAGTACGTTTCACATCGCTGGAGGGCATGAGGCGTGACCCCGTCGACATATCGTACCCGTCCCGGATGGCCCCGATCAGTTCCCCCAGGTGGGACATGTCGGTGGCGAGATCCACGTCGTAGTAGCAGACAATGGACCCTGCGGCTTCCCGGAAGGCACGGGAAAGCGCCCTCCCCCGGCCCTGCCGCTCGTCGCAGTGGAGCAGCCGGATGCGGGGATCTTTCGCCTCCCGGTCCCTGACATATTCGGCGCTGCCGTCGGTGGATCCGTCCTCCGCCACCAGGATCTCGAAGGAAGGGGTGAGGGACGTGAGCACGTCAATGGACCGGGGCAGGGCCACTTCCAGCGCAGCCCGGTCATTGAAAACCGGGATCACCGCCGTCACTTCGGGAGTGGTTGTCACGCGGCCCCCTTCCTGATCCGCTCCGCCACCTGGATACCGGCGGTCACCGATCCCTCCATCGATCGCTCCGGGTAGTTGGGAAGGCTGAACATGCCTGCCCGGTAACACCCGGCCCTGCCGTAGTCCGGGATATGCTCCCGGTAGCCTGTCGTGAACACGGGCCCGGCACGGGGCTCCACGGCGAGGGCATGCCAGTGGACGGCCGCCGCGGGAACCCCGAACCGCCGGCAGAAGTCCGCGAGCATCTTCTCCCCGGCGTCTGGGGGAAGCGTCCGGTTGAAGTAGGATGCCAGGTACACCAGGTGCTCCCCGTACCTGTCGGCCGGCACGAAGTTGGTATGGGAGACGACGGCGCCGTAGGGGGCCGGATCCTTCATGTTCAGCCAGTACACTCCCCCGGTCACGTCCCGGTCCAGCCCGATGGTCATGCAGGCGGCACCCTGGTAGGGCACGCCCCGAACATTCCCTGTTTCGGGGAGCACGGTGCAGAGCACCACGTCATACCGCTCCCCGTTCACCCTCCACCCGCCGTTCTGCCGCTCCGGCCTGCCTGCCGGTGTGGAGAGACGGACCTCGCATCCCTTCTTTCCGGCCGTCTCCACCAGCCGGTCCACCAGCAGGTGAAACCCGCCCTTCAGGTACCCGAGGCGCTCCCCGCCGGCGCCGCGGTTTGACCGGATAGCGATCCGGGAGACGAGCCATGCCGCAGACACCTCCCCGGCCCTGTCCCCGAACTTGGAACGGAGGAGGGGTTCGAAGAAGGAGGTGTACAGGGAATCCCCGAGGCGGTTCCGGACGAACTCCGCCGCAGGAACCCGGTCAAGGGCATCCGCGTCCAGGCGGCGGGCCTGCAGGGTAAGGAGGCCAAGCCTGGCCTTGTCGGCGAGGGAGAGGTGGGGGTACTGGAGGATCTGGAGAGGCGTGGTCAGGGGGTGGATCTTTCCCTGCACGTAGTAACCGGTGGTCCCCCTGAGCCACTCCAGCCGGTCGTTGATCCCCAGCTCCGCGAGGAGCGCGAGGAGCCGGGAGTCGCCGGGAAAGAGGTGGTGGTAGAACCGTTCCAGCCAGTACCCGTTCCGGTGGTACGAGGAGAGGCATCCGCCAAACGTCTCCCCCTTCTCCAGAACCACGACATGATTGTCCGTGGCGAGATTCAGGGCTGCGACAAGTCCCGTGAGCCCCCCGCCGACCACGCAGACACGCATTCTCGACCTGTACACTATTGGGGAAAGCCCATAAGAAAGTTTTTGAACTTCCCGAAAGAAATTGAGATGAGCAACCGAAGAGCCCCGGGGCGGCACTCCTTACGGACGGTATTTCATGCGTGTATTTTTCATCGGATTTGGCCAGGCAGGCGGCAAGATCTGCGACATGTTTGTCGAGCAGGACAAGCGCTTCCCTGTCCAGAGCTTCCGGGCCATCGCCGTGAACACGGCCCGGACCGACCTCATGGGCTTGAAAAACATCGGCCTCCGGGACCGGATCCTGATCGGCCAGACGGTGGTGAAGGGGCACGGCGTGGGCACGGACAACGTCACCGGCGCCAAGGTCACCGCTGACGAGATCGACAGTATCATCAACGCCATCGACCAGCGGGGCACGCACGACATCGATGCTTTCGTCATCGCGGCAGGTCTCGGCGGGGGTACCGGCTCCGGGGGAACACCCGTGCTGGCACGGCACCTGAAGCGGATCTACCGGGAACCCGTCTACGCCCTGGGCATCCTCCCGGCACCGGAGGAGGGCCGGCTCTATTCCTACAATGCAGCGAGGAGCCTCTCCACCATGGTGAACGAAGTGGACAACACCTTCCTCTTCGACAACTCGGCCTGGAAGAACGAGGGGGAGTCCATCAAATCCGCGTACCAGCGGCTGAATGACGAGATGGTCCGCCGGTTCGGGGTGTTGTTCCGAGCCGGGGAGGTCACCAAGATGGGGGTCGGGGAGATGGTGGTGGATTCGAGCGAGATCATTAATACCCTTCGGGGGGGCGGGATCTCCAGCGTCGGATATGCCATCACCGAGGTGATGAGCCAGCGGACTAAGCAGAAGAAGGGGGTCTTTGGAGGGCTGCGGGATTCTCTGAAGAAGAAGCAGCCCTCCGAGCAGGTGCTGCTGGGGGAGGACAAATCCGCGAAGATCATTGCGCTTGTCCGGAGGGCGATGCTGGGACGGCTGACCCTCCCCTGTGACTACTCGTCCGCCGAAAGGGCTCTCGTGCTCCTTGCCGGGCCCCCCGAGGAGATGGACCGGAAGGGTGTCGAGAAGGCCAAGTCCTGGGTAGAAGAGAATATTTCCGGCATCGAAGTGAGGGGCGGGGATTACCCGGTGGACTCCAACTATATCGCAGCGGTGGTAGTGCTGGCCACCGTCGGCAATGCCCCCCGGATCCGGGAACTCCTGGAGATCGCAAAGGAGACCAAGGAGGATGCCATCAAGGCAAAGGAGAAGAAGACGGCTCTCTTTGACGAGGATATCGAGCCGCTGTTTGAGTGAGGGAGTGAGGATGAAAAGAGTCGGGATATTCTTCGTCTTCCTGGTCAT
>JAJRDC010000263.1 GCA_028678635.1 Methanomicrobiales archaeon | reverse complement strand
GAACAGGCGGATTTCCAGAAGAGACGGCTGGACCTCATGGCAGAACTGCGGAACCGGTTCCGGGAGCTGCGGGACCTGGACCAGGAAGGGAACGACAAGATGGTAGCCCTGAACAAGGAGGTGGCCCTCAGTGCCATCGGCCACCGGGTGGCAGCCCTGAAGGACAAGTACGCGAAGGTTGCAGAGATCCTCCCTTACATCGATGACGTTCAGAACGATATCATTGACAACCTGCCCCAGTTCATAGGGGAGGGCCAGCAGCCGCAGCAGCTACCGCAGTCCCCGCCAATGCTGCCCCAGATGCAGTATTCCCTGCTCAGGGAACTGGCATTCCGGAAGTACGACGTGGACGTGCTCGTGGACAATTCCGACGTCAAGGGGGCTCCGGTTGTCTACGAGAAGAACCCGACCTACCAGAACCTCTTCGGGAAGATCGAGAAGGAGTTCCAGTACGGCGTGGTCACCACCGATTTCACCATGATACGGCCCGGATCGATCCACCGGGCCAACGGCGGGTTCCTGGTCCTGTCAGTGGAGGATCTCTTCCGGAACCCCTTCTCCTGGGACGGTCTCAAGACCGCTCTCAAGACGGGGGAAGTGGCCATCGAGGATCCGGGCGAGCGGATGGGGTTCATCACCACGAAGGGTCTCCGGCCTGAACCCATACCCCTCTCCGTGAAGGTGATCCTGATCGGGACGCCGGTAATCAACCAGATCCTCTACACCCAGGATCCGGATTACCAGGAGCTCTTCAAGGTCAAGGCTGACTTCGACACCACCATGGACAGGAACGACGAGAATGTCCGGAATTATGCCTCCTATATCTGCATGGCGTGCAATGAATTCGGGCTCAAACATCTCGACGCATCCGGGGTGGCAAAGATGGTGGAGTACGGATCGCGCCTCGCGGATGACCAACACAAGCTCAGCACCCGGTTCGCCCAAATCGCTGATATCCTGCGGGAGGCCAGCTACTATGCCACCCAGGAGAAATCGGAGTTCACGACCGCTGCACACGTCCAGAAGGCCATTGAGCAGAAGATCTATCGCTCCAGCCTGATCCAGGAAAAGATCCGGGAGTACATCGAAAAGGGTGTTTTCCTCATCGATACGAAGGGGAGTGCCGTGGGCCAGCTGAACGGCCTCTCGGTGATCGGCCTGGGGGACATTGAATTCGGCCGCCCCTCCCGGGTCACGGCCAGCGTGGGCGTGGGCCGCGGAGGCATCATGGATATCGAGCGGGAAGCGGCGATGGGCGGCCCCACCCATACCAAGGGAGTCCTGATCCTCTCCGGCTACCTGGCCAACAAGTACGCCCAGGATAAACCGCTCTCCCTCTCGGCCAAGCTCGTCTTTGAGCAGAGCTACTCGGGGGTGGATGGGGATTCCGCCTCCAGCACCGAGCTGTACGCCATTCTCTCGGCCCTCTCGGGGCTTCCCATCCGCCAGTCCCTTGCCGTCACCGGCTCCGTGAACCAGCGGGGCGAGGTCCAGGCCATCGGAGGGGTCAACGAGAAGCTGGAGGGGTTCTTCGAGGTCTGCAAGGTCCAGGGGCTCACCGGTGAGCAGGGGGCCATGATCCCGGCCAGCAACGTGCAGAACCTGATGCTCAAGGAGGAGATCGTGGCGGCGGCGAAGGCAGGGAAGTTCCGGATCTACCCGGTGAAGACCATCGACGAGGGGATCGAGGTGCTCACCGGTGTCCCTGCCGGCCACCGGGGAAAGGATGGCAAGTTCCCGAAGGGCACGGTGAACTTCCTGGTGGACAAGCGTCTCCGGGAGCTGGCAGAAACCTACAAGGAGTTCAAAGGTGGTGTATAGCGTATGGTGACTGAAAAACTCGGACCCGCATCAGAGATCGCCCAGGGATCCATGAAGGGATTCACGGCGGGCGGAAAGAAGATCCTGGTGGCCAACATCGGCGGAACATTCCACGCGATGGATGCCGTCTGTTCGCACATGCAGGGAGATCTCACGAAGGGGAAGTTTGACAAAAATATCGTTACCTGCCCCCGCCACGGCTCCCGGTACGACGTGACCACGGGAAAGGTGGTGGGGAACGTGAGTACCCTGATCCGTATATCCACCGGAAAGGTGGCCACGGACCTGAAGACCTACCCGATCACGGTGCAGGACGGAACGCTCTTCGTTGAGGTGTAAACGGACCGGGCGTCACCCGTGGGGAGCCAGGGGGAGCCATATCCCCGTGTCCCTTCTCGATAACCCTCATTTCTTCAGGGGGAGCATCTCCGCAGGGAGTATTATGATGAGTTATCTCCCTGGGTACTACTCCTTTTCCGGGCTCTTTCAGAACGATCTGGGCTACTCAGAAAAAGAATTTTTATTATTCCCTGGACGCTTTGATGTATGTGGTGAGAGAACGTGGGATTGAAAGAGACATTTACTCCCGGAGAATGGGAGAGCCTGGTTACCCTCCCCTACGCAGTTGCTACAACCGTCATGATGGCTGCCCCCAATGTCATGGGTCTGTGGGGTGAGACGAAAGCAATGCTGCAGGAACCGGTCAGCACTGCAGCTGCCAGCGGAAGTCCGCTCGTCGGCCTGCTCGTTGCCGAGGTGCAGGTACGGGCAAAAGACCTGATAAAACAGCAGCAGAATGCA
>JAJRDC010000155.1 GCA_028678635.1 Methanomicrobiales archaeon | reverse complement strand
GCCGATCAGATTCCAGGATCTGACGGTCGGGTTACTGATACCCGAAAAAGCGGTAGCCGTATGCTGCGCCGGTGAAGCCGTATGCGGTACTTCGTGACATGGCGGCGGAGCCCTTGCTCGTTACCGTCAGTATACCTGCGGGTGCGAGGATGGCTCTCTGCTCACCGATAAAGGCAACCAGGGGCGAAAAAACATTCACCACGCATTGCTAAGCTATAGCATGACAGGGTAGATAAAGGTAATGGCTTGGACATGCCAGCCCTCTGATCCGGCCCCCTGGCCGGGCAAGTAACCATCGGATACTGCCCCCACCCCCGGTTGCATCCCTCACCCGATAAGCCTATGGCTCTCTCCATCAGCGGGGTGAACCCGGTCGGGTGGAGCCCGGTCTGTCTCGGGTTGGGGCGATGAAGGGGGTATATCGACCCCCTGCATCATCCTCTCCTGCTGACACCAAGGGAGGAATCCGCCTCCCATAAGTGGGACAGGGAGGGGGCTCCGCCCCTCCCGTCTGCCTTCCTCCATATGACGATAGGAACCACCGATCTGGCTGGAATCCCCGGATCACAGGGCACCCCCGCCCGGCCCCTGGTTCCCCCTATCGCTCCACCGGGAACCCCGCCGCCCGCCAGGCCTGCATGGAACCGAGAACCGTCGAGACCTTCCCGAACCCCTCCCTGAGGAGCAGGCTCGCTGCGATGGACGACTTGTAGCCGGCATCACAGAAGGTGATAACCTCCTTATCCCGGGGAATGGTGGGGATCACAGATGGAAGTTCGCTGACGTAGACGTTATGGGCGCCCGGGAGATGTCCGAACCTGTCGTAGTGCGAAGGGTCCCTCACGTCCAGCAGGTACACGGACGGATCGTTGAGCCGATCCTTCAGTTCCTGCACCGACAGCGTCCCGGAACGCCGGAGCGCCTCGCCTGCCCTTGCCCATGCAAAGAATCCCCCGGCCAGGTACCCCTCCACCCGGTCAAAGCCAAGCCTGAGCAGCTGGCGGTGCACGGGCTCCAGCGTTAGGTTGAAATCATCGATGATCACGAGGGGTCGATCATAGGTGAGGAAGTAGCCGGCAAAGTCCGAAACACCCTCCCGCCAGAGGTTCATGGAGCCCGGGATGTGACCCCCGGCAAAGGAGGTGGGGAGCCGGATGTCCAGGAGCCAGGCGCCGTCCGCGGCCAGCTGCTTCAGCCGGCTCACCGCGAGGGGCTCGAGCCACCGGTGCCGGGGAAGGGGCGGCGGCCCTTTCAGGTTGCACCGCTCCATCTGCCTGAAGTAGGCAGGGGTGTGGTGCTTCTCTGCCACCTTGTACGCGATGAAGGCCTTCCGGTCCAAACGGAGCTGGGGGTTCACCGCCCGCTCGTATCCCAGGGTGGAGAGGTCCCGGTCCGCGATATTCGCGCCGCAGATCGAGCCGGATCCGTGAGCAGGACAGAGGATCACTTCGTCACCCAGCGGCACTATCTTCCGATGCAGGGAATCGTGGAGCTTCCCTGCCATCTCCTCCTCCCGGCCCGGGAAGAAATCGGTTCTGCCCGTGGTACCAGCAAAGAGGACGTCGCCGGTGAAGACGGCCAGCACCCTTGTGGGGGATTCTGCCTCCGAGAGGGCAAGGGAGATGGACTCCTCGGTGTGGCCGGGGGTCTCCAGCACCCGGAGCTCCAGGGACCCGACCCGGAACCGGTCCCCTTCACGGACCGGCTCCCCGTACGTGAAGGGGAGGGCACTCCCATGGTGGATCGCGGCCCCGGTGGCCCCCGCCAGTTCCAGCGACCCGATCAGGTAATCCTCGTTCCGGTGCGTCTCGAAGACGTGGGTGATCCACAGATCGTTTCGGCCCGCCATCTCCAGGTACACGCCGATATCCCGCCGGGGGTCGATGACCACCGCCTCCCTGCCCGATCCCACCAGGTAGGAATGGTGGGCGATACCTTCTGACGTAATCCGCTCAAGGATCATGGAGTTCCCGTCCCCTCCCGGGCACCGCCGGGAGAACGCTCTGGCCAGTGGGTGGCAGAAGGGAGGAGATAAGGATGATGGAAAAAGTGAGGAAATGAGAGGTGGTCCCTGTCACGCCCAATCCGGCACCTGCGCCGGAAGCGAGAGGGGAAAGACCGCCGACAGGTTCCCCGGGTGGGCCACGTACAGCGGTCCCCATGACGGGTTCCGGTCGTGCATCACCTTCAGCATCCCGAGCATCCGGTCAAAGGTCCGCGGGAGATCCGCACCCTTCGCCACCGACACGGTGACCGCAGCCGCCACCACATGGGCGGCATAGATCCCCTTTGCATACCGGGTGGGGAGCGTCCCCTCCTCCCTGAGGAGGGTACGCAGCTTTGCGGTAATCCGTTCGTCGCTGTCCCGCCAGTCCTGGATGTGGCCCAGGGCCCGCAGCTCCAGCTGTTCCATCTTGGTCCGGGACAGGACCTCTGCCACGATATCCGCCGACCGCTTCGCATCCCCGGGGGGGATCACGGTGGAGCCCAGCCGGATGGTGGTCAGGTCCCGGTCCGCCTCACGCTCGATGGCCGCGGCCCACCGAGCGGCTCCTGAGAAGGAGAGCCGCCGGACGACTGCCGCCGCCAGGTACGCCCGGAGCAGGTCGGCCGGGTGGGGATCCGAGAGATGCCCCTCGCCGGAGAGGACGGGATCCCCTCCCCATGCTGCCCGCAGCGCCCGGAAGTAGCCGACGAGGCCGATCCCTGCTGCCGGCCCCATGTTCAGGATCCCCAGCACATCGGAAGCGGTCTCGTCGATCCGGGCGGACCAGTAATCCGGGAGGACCTTCCCCAGCTTTGCCTTCGTGAGCGCCTCCCAGACCTTTCCGGCCATCTCTTCGGCGAGGCCTTCGTCGGCGTGGATGATATCGTGCCCCGCCGTCTCGTGGGCCAGGGCCGCCCAGGCCAGGATACCGGCCCGGGCGTTGGCCGGCGGCAGGTTCACGATGGCCGCCCTGACCCCGAAGGACGACGTGGCATCCACCGGCCAGGTGTAGGGCCCGGCCTCCGGGTACCCCCACTTGACGAGCGGGGGGATCACCCCCCGGTCCGGGGGATTCACCCCCTTCCGGTCCTCGGCAGAGAGGAACCCGTCGTACAGGTCGCTCACCACCTCCTGGAACCCGTCGGTGGCCCGGTCCTCGTACCGTTCCCCGTTCTGCAGGATCGCCTGGGCGATGTCCAGCAGGAGACAGGCCTCGCCCTCCCTGTCAGGGTCCCGGGAGAGGATCGCCTCGAAGTCGTCCTCTCCCAGCCGTTCCAGGGTAGCCCGGTAGGGGATGAGCACGTGCTCCCGGTACAGGGGAGGGAGCCGTTCCTGCGCCGCCTCCAGCCTTGCCATGAGGTCCGCAAAGCCCGCCGGCTCCCCGGGTCCCGCGTCCGTTGCCTGTGCAGCTCCCGTGGCATCCTGGATACAGGCCGAAAGGTTGGAAAGGTCCGGCCCCTCCCCCGCTGCCTTCCCCCGTTCGCCGGACTGTTCCCGCGGTGAAATGCTTCTTCGCACGACCATGAGTATCGCCTCTTCCCTGGCAGGCCCCAGGCCCGCCCCGGGTAATCCGGGAGGTATGGGGCGGCAGGAGAAAGGGTTTCCGGGCAGGGGGTTCACAGGACCAGCTTCTCCTGCTCTTTGAGGTGTTCCCGACGTGGGGGGACTCTCCTCATCGGGGGAGGGCGACGGGATGGGGCAGAGCCCATTCCAACCCCACCCCCGACGTGAGGATGGACGGGGCAACACCGTGTGTTCCCGGGAAGCAGGAGATTCACGAAGGAAGCAGAGGGAGGAGAGGTTCCCCCATCCCTTCAGATATTCACGCCAAGGAACGTCCGGACCAGGATCCCCATCAGGAAGGAGAGCCCGGCCACGCCCAGGCTGATCCCCGCCATCTCCAGGAAGCGCTTGCGGAACGGGAGGTCCCGGGCCACCGAGATGTAGTACGAGAAGAACAGGATCACGAGAAGCGCGATCGCAAGCGTCACGGCCAGGGACACGTACAGGTTGGAGAGGAGCAGGAACGGCGCGATGAGGGCCACGACCGTGATCAGGTAGGCAATGCCCGTGTACATGGCGGCGCGGAGCGGATCCTTCCCGCCCTCCTCTGACTTGGTGGAGAGGTACTCGGCGGCGGCCATGGAGAAGGCGGCGGCGATCCCGGTGATGAGGCCGACCACCGCGATGAGCCGGGCATCCTGGAGGGCAAAGGTGAAGCCGGCCAGGGCGCCGGTCAGCTCCACCAGGGCGTCGTTGAGGCCCAGCACAACGGAACCGGTGTACTTCAGCCGTTCCTCATCGATGAGGCCGATCAGCTCCCGCTCGTGGTCCCTCTCGTCCTGGAGGATCCGCTCCAGATCCGGGATCTTCGCTGACAGGTCCCGGTACACCTTCTGGATCCGCTGTTCATTCCGTTCCAGGAGCTTGATCCCGAAGGTGATCCCCAGGATGCGGCAGACCAGGAGGAAGAACATCACCCGGAGCCGGTCGGGGGCCAGGTCCCTGCCGGTCAGCCGTTTCCAGTACTCGTAGTGCTGGTGCTCCACCTCCGCCGTCTTCTCCAGCACCTCCCGGTTGTGGGACTCCGGCGTGATCCGGGCCAGCCCCGAATAGATAGCATACTCGGTGATCTCCTCCTGCTGGGCCTCCAGGATGGCGGAAAGGAGGGCGGGATCGGAGATCTCCGGGGGCATGATGGAGGAAGGGTCCGGCACCTCTCGGGATAAAGGTATGCCCTCCCGCCGTCAGCCGTGACAGCGGGTTCCGCAGGGAAAAACGCCCGCATTCTGCCGAAAAAGTGCGATAGGATGATGTATTCCGGTGCTGAATATCTGGCCGGGAACGTATGAAGAACCACCCGGTACAGGACATGATGTTTCTCATGGCCTCCAAGATCCGGGCCATCGCGAACACCATCTCCGATGAAGAGGTGGAATCCTTTCTCAGGGAGCTTCTGGCGGCCAAGCGGATCTATGTGATGGGTGCCGGCCGGTCCGGCCTCGTGGCCAAGGCCTTTGCCATGCGCCTGATGCACCTGGGATTGCAGTCCTACGTCGTGGGAGAGACGATCACACCCGCCCTGGGGAAGGGAGACATCATCGTGGTCTTCTCGGGTTCCGGCGAGACGAAGACGGTGGCTGACCTCACGGAAACGGCAAAGGGGATCGGGACCAGGATCTGCCTGATCACATCCCGGAAGGACTCGCGGATCGGCAGGATCGCGGACTGCATCGTGCTCGTGGAGAGCCAGCGGGAGCCGGTCCGTGACGATGCGGCCGAGTTCGAGATCCGGCAGATGATGGGGGAGCACAAGTCCTTTGCCCCGCTGGGCACGCTCTTTGAGACCGCGTCCATGATCTTCGCCGACGCGGTGATCTCCCGTCTCATGGAGATCACGAAGACCGACGTGGAACAGCTCCGGGGCCGGCATGTAAACATCGAGTGAGGATGGGATAGCGAGGAGGAATCTTCTGTGAGGTTTTCAGAACGAATCATGGGCGTCGAGGGTTCGGGAATACGGAAAATCTTCGAGGCGGCGGGGCCCGGGGCCGTGAACATGGGCCTGGGTCAGCCGGACTTTGATACCCCGGAGCACATCAAGGAGGCGGCCATCCGGGCACTCAGGGAGGGAAAGACGGGTTACACGCAGAACGCCGGTATCCCGGAACTCCGGGCCGCCATCTGCGATAAGTTCCGGAGGGAGAACGGGCTCTCGTACCGCCCCGAAGAGATTCTGGTGACGGCGGGTGGCAGTGAGGCACTCCACCTGCTGATGCAGGTCCTGGTCCGGACCGGGGACCGGGTGCTGGTGCCTGACCCGGGCTTCGTCGCCTATGCGGCCCTGGCGAGCATCGCGGGGGGTATCCCGGTGGGGATGACCCCGGACTCCTCCATGCATATAGACGTGGAGAAGACGAAGGAGCTCCTGGACAACGCCACCGTGATGGTGCTGAACAGCCCAGGAAACCCCACAGGTGCGGTCGAGCCGGAGGAGTCGATCCGTGCGCTGGTCGAGTACGCCGCCGATCGGAAGGTAACCGTCATCTCCGACGAGGTGTACGAGCACCTCATCTACGGCCGCCGCCACGTGCCGGCCGCCCGGTTTGGCGACAATGTCATCACTCTGAATGCCGCGAGCAAGACCTATGCCATGACCGGCTGGCGGGTTGGTTACTTTGCCGCCCCCCAGGAGGTCGTGGACCAGGCCGTGAAGCTGCACCAGTACTGCCAGGCCTGTGCCACATCCATCGCCCAGTATGCCGTTGTCGAAGCCCTCACGGGGGACCAGTCCTCCGTTGAGGTGATGCGGCGGGAATACCAGGCTCGCCGGGACCTGCTCTACGAGGGGTTCATCAAGATGGGGATCTACTTCCCGATCCCTGAGGGGGCTTTCTACATGTTTGTCCCCTTCGGGCAGGACCTGACCAACAAAATCCTGAGCAGGGGTGTCGTGATCGTGCCGGGCAGCGCCTTCGGGAAGCATGCCCCGGAATACGCTCGCCTCTGCTATGCCGTCAGCCGGGAGACTATCGCCGAGGCCATCCACCGGATCGGGAAGGCGGTGGCGGAGTGACGGGAGAAAAAGAGCTCCTCAGGAAGTTCGCGGACGCCCACGGGGTCTCGGGGAGCGAGGGGAACGTCCACGACGTGATCCGGGCCGAGATCCAGGACCACGTGGACCAGGTCAGGATCGACAAGATAGGGAACCTGGTGGCCGTGAAGGAGGGCGGGGATCTCTCGGTGATGCTGGCCGCCCACACCGACGAGATTGGCCTCATGGTGAACTACATCGATGAGAAGGGATTCCTCCGGTTCGTCACCTTCGGCGGCTGGTACGCACCGGTCCTGTCGGCCCAGCGGGTCATTCTCCACGGCTCGAAGGGCCCCGTGCACGGTGTCATCGGCGGGAAACCTCCCCACGCCATGAACGAAGAGGATCGGAAGAAGGCCCCGAAGATCGAGGGCATGTTCATTGACGTGGGGGCCTCGAACCAGAAGGAGGTGGCCCGGCTGGGGATCGAGATCGGCACCCCGGTGACGATCGACAGGGAGCTCGCGGACCTGGGCTACCGCCGGGTGACGGGCAAGGCCTTCGACAACCGGGTCGGCTGCGTGCTCCTGGCCCGGACCCTGCAGCAGATGGAGACGCAGCATACCATCTATGCCGTCTTCACGGCGCAGGAGGAGGTGGGGTCAAAGGGAGCCCGGACCAGCGCGTTTGAGCTGGAGCCGGACTGCGCGATTGCGACAGACGTCACCTTCCCGGGTGACCACCCGGAAATCAAGAAGAAGGACTCCTCCCTTGTCATGGGAAAGGGGCCGGCCATTACCGTCTCGGATGCCAGCGGCCGGGGGCTCATCGCCGACCGCCGGATGGTCGCATGGCTCCGGTCCGTTGCCGACAGGAAGAAGATCCCGTACCAGCTGGAAGTGGGCCACGGCGGTACAACGGACGCGAGTGCCATCCACCTGGTCCGGGCCGGCATCCCCTCCACGGTGATCAGCGTCCCGGTGCGCTATATCCACTCGCCCGTCGAGGTGGTGGACCTGCGGGACATCGAGATGTCGGTGAGGCTCCTCGTGGAAGCCCTGAAGGTCCGGCCGGACCTCTGAATTCCATCTGTTTTCCCCCATCGCTTCGGGATGTACCGGGCTGGTTCTCAGCCTCTGCAGAGGTTGGACCAGGAACCGGTTATCCTCACGGGTTGGGGCCGTGAGGGGCGAAAGCCCCTTCCCGTCTGAGATCGCGGGATGGGATGCCCGGCGAGCCGGGGCATCCCGTCCCGCCAGCAAAGGCTCATGCCCTTTCAGGCCCCATGGAGATCCGGGACTGCCATGGTCACTATCCTCCTCCTAGACGATCGCCCGGGTTTTTTCGAGATATTCCGGACGATCACCTCCCGAGCAGGGGATCTCCCGGTGGTGACGGCAGGAACCGCCGTCGAGGCCCGGGCCCGGCTCACGGAGGGGGAGGCAGACCTGGTACTGGGACGGTTCGGGAGGGACGGGACAGAAGGAATCCGGCTCCTGGAGGATATCCGGTTCTCGGGATCCGGGATCCCCATTGTCCTGGTTGCCGACGGAGCCGACCGGAATGCACTGAACCACGCGTACCTCCACGGGGCAGACCTGATCCTGGACGGACTGCCCGATTCCCTTGAATCCTGGGCCAGCTTCACCGGGACCCTCCGGGCCCTGGCCGGCCGGTGGCGCCGTGAGGAGAACCTGCGCCAGGAGAACGGGATCCTTGAAGCGGTTCTCAACGCGTCCCCGATGGCGGTCTCTGTCATCCGGGAGCATGTGATTGTCTGGGCCAACCACCCGTTCCATGCCATGCTGGGCTACCGGGACGGGGAGCTGATCGGGAGGGACCCGGTCGAGTTCATGCCAGGCGAGAAGGAGCACCAGAGGATTGATACCGGGCTTTTCGGGACACGCGATGAATATGGCTGGGGCTCCATTGATACGCAGGTGATGCGGAGGGACGGATCACTGCTCAGCTGCCACATCCAGTCCCGGCCAGTGGACCCTGATGACCCCTCGCAGGGGCATATTATTGTGGGCAGGGACATGACCGAGTACCACCGGGTCCGGGACCTGCTGCGCCGGAGCGAACTCCGCTACCAGGACCTGATCGACAACGCTCACAGCATCATCCTCCGGATCGATCCCCAGGGGATCGTCCGGTTCATCAACCGGTACGGGGAGACGTTCTTTAGCTATTCCTCGGATGAACTGGTGGGAAAGCCTATCCTCGGAACGATCCTCCCGGAGCGATCGCGGACGGGACGGGACCTGGCGGCGATGGTGCGGGAGGTGATGCGCAAGCCCGAGGACTTCGAGGTGAACGTCAACGAGAACATGAAGAGGTCCGGCGAACGGGTCTGGATCGCCTGGACCAACAAGGCGATCCGGGACGAGAAGGGCCGGCTCGTGGAGATGCTCTCCATAGGAAATGACATCACCGACCGGAAGCTGGACGTGAGTGAGGTGAGTATCACCATCGCTCCCT
>JAJRDC010000065.1 GCA_028678635.1 Methanomicrobiales archaeon | reverse complement strand
GGCGAGGCCCTTCATGGCGAGGGGCCCCAGCTCCGTGATCTCAATCCCCAGACGCTTCGACGTCATCTCCAGGAACCGTCCGCTGGCACCGGCGCAGATCCCGCCCATGGTGAAGGTGCCGGGGATACCGTCGTGGACGGTGATGGCCTTGTTATCCATCCCGCCGATGTCGATGACCGTGCAGGGGCCGTGCTGGTGGTCTGCCAGGTACACGGCACCCTTGGAGTTCACCGTCAGCTCCTCCTGGATCAGGTCCGCGTGGATGTGCTCCCCCACCAGGTACCGGCCGTAGCCCGTGGTCCCCACGGCCTGGATCTCGTCACGTTTCACGCCGGCCTCGGAGAGGGCGGTGGCGATGGCCTCGTCGGCAGACTTCAGCACCCCGGTGGTGGGGAGCCATCCCTTGCCGATGATCCGGTTGTCCCGCATGACGATGGCCTTCGTGGTTGCCGATCCCGAGTCCAGCCCCAGGGTGAGCCCCTCCTGCACCTCCCGGGCCAGGAGTGCCCGGCGGCGGGCAATGGTGGTCAGGGCCTCCATCCGGGTGAGGAGCGTCCCCGACGTGGTCCGCTCGGTGAAGGAGTAGGAGACCACGGGGAGGTGAGAGTTCTCGACAATGAAGCGGCGCAGCTCGTTCCGGACGATGGCTGCCTCGGCGCACCGGAAGCAGGTGGCAATGAAGACCGCGTCCGCCTCAATCCTTCCCTCCACCAGCTCCTTTGCCCGGGCAATGGCCAGCTTGAGATCCGGCGAACGGACATCCAGCCCGAAGAGGGTGAGGTCCCGCTTCACGTCCGCGAGGGCAATGTCCGGGAAGAAGATCTCGGCTCCCACCGCGGCGGCCGCGTCGTTGATCTCCTTCTGCACCCCGCTGTACTCGGGCCCGCAGGCCAGCTCCGCGATGCGCACCTTCTCGGTCATGGGGGCTTCTCCTCCTTCGGGAGCTTCTCCAGGAACTCCCTGATCGCCGCGACGAAGAGCTCCCCCTCCTCCTCGGATTTCGGGTAGGTCAGGTCCAGCACCGGTATGTCGCGGTGGCGGAGCAGGAACATGACCAGCTCGTTGGTCCGGGCACAGCCCATGCACCCGAAGGCCAGATCCGCGTCGTTGATGATGATGGCAGCATCGGCCTCCTCGATCAGGGGCCCGAGGATGGCCATCCGGCCCCGGACGCCGGAGGGCACCTCCACCGCCGCCCACCGGAGGCCCTTTTTCGGCTCCTCGGGGGTCACCTGCAGGGGCGGCGAATCGAACCCCGCCGTCTGGATCCGCTCCCGGATGCCCAGCGCGGAACCCAGCGGTTCGTGGCCGAACCGGGCCACGAGATCCGAGAGGATCAGGCTGGTCGTCGGATAGATGAAGACTTTAGCCATGGGAAGATTCCTCCGCGGAGATGAGGGCTTTCAGGCGGTCGGGATCCAGGGGCTTCTTCTTCCGCCGCTCCAGCGCCTCCAGTGCCGATTCCTTCCCCTCCCGGTGCGGAAGGGCCTCGAGACCGTGGGAGATGAGCCGGATCAGGGAGAGCTCGAACTCGTGTCCAAAGAACCCTGGCCTGGCACCGCCCATGTTGGCCCGGCAGCGGCGGACGTCGCCGGGCGGAAACCCCCGGTCCTTGACAAAGATATGAGTGGGGTCCAGGGCCCGGAGGGTGGCGACCACCTGTGCCACCCGGGCGGGCTCGCCCGTGATCTGCAGGCCAAAGCAGGTCTCCTTGATCATCAGGTCCGGGCCCGCCTCGTAGGCCCGCAGGGAGAGGTCCTGAGGGGTGACCTCCGGGGATTCCACAAAGACGTAGACGGTATGCGTTCCCCGGTACCGGGGCTGATACTCCTTCACAGGTTCACCTCTCTCACGTAGATCGTCTCCTTCTCCTTCAGGCTCTTCAACTTGCCGGTGTCCATCACCATGCCGATCAGGTTCGTACCCTCGAACGGTTCCGCCGTGGGACCGAACTCCCGGTTCGGCGCGGTCCTTACTCCCACGGTACCCGTTCCCTTCCGGGAATCGTTGGTCATCCCCAGGGCAAAGGCCGGCACCTCGTCTGCCGGGGTGTTCTCGGGCAGGATCTTCATCCCCTCCCGCAGGGGCGGGCGGAAGAGGAGCACGTCGTCGAAACGGAAGAAGAGCGGCATCTTCCCCAGAGGGTGCCGGGCGAGACCCGTGACCTGCCGGAAGTGGGCGCAGGAGGCCGGTGCCCGGGCGTCGTCCAGCCGGATCCCGAGAACCTTCCCCTCCGGCGCGGTGGTAAGCGAGACCGACTTTTTCGCAAGCACCTCCAGGGTGGTGCCCGGGTCCTGGTCCACCACGAGACGGGCAGGGTCCTCCGGATCATCCAGCACCGCCGTGATACCCCGCCCTGCCGCCACCTTCACCGCGTCGGCCGCCGTCATGCCGACCAGGTCCAGCCGGGACGGGGTGACAGAGATGCAGAGGGTCTCCCCCTCCCGGGCCAGCTTGACGAGTTCGATGCCGTGCACCACCTGGCCGGCCACCGAGTGCTCCGGGTTCCCGGGAAGGTCGGTCCGGTAGATGTACACGGACCCCGACCCCGGCCCGATGGGCCGCACCGTCACCGTGCCCTCACCCCGGAACCTTTTTTCCTCGGAGGAGAGATCGGTGGTGGGCAGTGTCTCGTCCCGGATGTGGGTGGAGGCTGCCCTGTGGACATGGAAGTGCCCCCGCTCCACCACCATCAGCATGTGCTCCACGGTACCGGCAACGGACGGATCGATCTTCTCGGGAGTGTACCCCTGGGCCACCGCCTCCACCCGTGTCACCACCTGCATCCCCTCCTCCAGGGGAAAGGAGGTGTCCGTGGTGGTGAAGGCAGTGGTACGGTCCTCCCACGAGACCACCCGCTCGATCCTGTCGATCCGGTCCCCGGCTCCCCACCGGTCCAGGACACCGCCGCCGGAGACCACCCGTCCGATGATGCCGCCGCCGGCCGGCGACCCGTGGTCGGCCTGGTGCCGGATCCGGGAAAAGATCAGGTACGAGCGCCGGGGATCATAGCCCCCGCACCCCACCAGCACGTCACCCCGGCCGTAGGGGTGGGGGGTCCGGGAGGGGGTGAACTCACGGGGAAAGGGCCCGAAGGCGGCGGCGTACCGGTCCGCCCAGTGGATGGTGAGGGGTGGGGGAAGAGCGGCCGGATCCAGGTCGATGCCCGCGGGAGCGGCCAGTTCGATGACCACCTCACCCCTCGTGGTGGCAACAAGGAGGGTGCGGGTCTGGGTGGCCTGGGCGGCCGCGGGCCGCACCACGGCAATGGTGCAGGCGGGATCCCGGCCCTCCAGCACATCGGAGAGCCGGCTGCCCGGCGGGACCGTGCGCCTCCTCCCGTCGAGGAGGAACTCCATCCGCCTGCTCACTCCCCGGGAGAGGGGCCAGGCTCCCCGGGGCCGGATACGGGCTCGGCGGTGACGGGAGCGGTTTCTTCGGGCGCGGCCATGATCGTACGCTCCTCTTCCGTGAGGCTCCCGAGAACCTCCTTCGTGGGTCCCATCTCCACGATCTTCCCGCCCCGCATGAGGGCCAGCCGGTCGCAGATGTCCTTCACGAAGTCCATGTCATGGGAGACCACGATGAAGGTCATCTCCATATCCTCCCGGGAATGGAGGATCGAGTGCTTCACATCGATCTTCGTGATGGGATCCATCGTGCCCGTGGGCTCGTCCAGGATCACGATTCTGGGTTCCCGGATCAGCACCTGGGCCAGGGCCACCCGGTGCCGCTCCCCCTCCGACAGCTGGGCAGGGTACCGGTCCAGCACCTCCCGGGATTTCTCTTCGGTGAAGCCTGCCATTTTCAGCGTGATCACCGCCTTGCGAACCGCAAGCTCCTTGGGGAACTCCAGGCCAATCGCATCCGTCAGGTTGTCGAGCACGGTCCGGTGGGGGTACAGGTCGTACTCCTGGTGCAGGAGCCCGATGTAGCCCTTGGCCCGGCCCCGTTCCGCGATCCCGGGCTTTGTCATGTCCACCCAGTCGTCACCGATCCGGATGTTCATCTCGCCGCTGGTCGGCTCGATGACGCCGGCAATGATCCGCGAGAGGGTGGTCTTCCCGGCGCCGGATTTCCCGATGACCCCGAAGATCTCCTTTTCCCCCACGTCGAAGGTGACGCCGTTTACCGCCCGGACCATCCCCCGGTCCACGGAGAGGTAGCGCTTGATCACGTCCCTGGCTACCAGGAGCTTCTGGCCGATCTGGGCCGCCGTGAAGGTCTCGTTGTCCCGCAGGTCGGCCATGAACCGGCCGATCACCTTCTTCGGGGTGCCGATCTCCACGATCTGCCCTTCCGAGAGGAGGATCGCCCGGGAGGCCACGTCCTGGATGACGGTGGAGAAGTGGGAGGTGACCACCATCCCCATCTTCTCCCGGACCGCCGCCTCCTTCAGCATGTCGTGGACCAGCCGGCCGGTCTCCGGATCCAGCGTCCCCGTCGGCTCATCGGCAAAGAGGAGGAAGGGCTCCTTGGCCAGCTGCCGGGCCAAAACCACCCGCTGCTTCTCGCCCCCGGAAAGGTCCCGGGCGATGTGCATCATCCGGTGGGAGAGCCGGACCTGGTCCAGGAGGTCCGCGGCCCGGTTGATGGACTTCTCCTCAGGGTAATTGATATCGTCCAGGGCCCGGAGGACGTTCTCGATGACCCGGTCGTTGCCGTACAGGGCAAAGGTACGCTGGAACATGATGGAGGTCCGGTGCATGATCCGGCGCTTCATGGCCTCGTTCTTCTCGTCCCAGAGGTCCACGTGCTGCAGGGAGAGAGTCCCCCCGCAGAGGCGGCAGAGCTTCCCTGCGAAGCTGGGCATCTCGATATTGTCGCACCTGTCGCAGACCGCCACGTGGTAGATGACCTTCCCGCTGGTGGGCGGCTGTTCCACCCCCCGGATCAGGTGCATGAGCACGGTCTTCCCCGCACCGCTCCTCCCGATGATGCCCACGATCTCCCCTTCCCCAATCTGAAAACTGATATCCCTGAGGGTGGGCTTTCCGTCAAAATTCATGCCCAGCCGGTCGACTGTAATCAGGGGGGCCATCCTCAACCTCTCAACCTCTAATGTTACACTTGTCCCATATTATGCTTTATATTCGTTGGAGCAGGAGGGCCCGCAGGGGAGGTGCTGCCCATCCCGACGGGAGAAGCCCGCCTCTCACCGCCGGGCAATCCGTTCGAGAATGGGAACCACGTCCGCAACCTTCTTCACCACATAGTCGGCTTCTGCGGTGAGGGCCGCGGGCTTCTCGCCCGGCTGCTGGAGGGAGAGGATCGCCACGTCCGCCCGCTGGAGGGCGGCGAGGTCGTTGATCCCGTCCCCCACCATGGCCACCGCGTCGTACTCCTCCTTCAGGTCGGCAACGATCTGGGCCTTGATGGACGGGGTGGCAACCCCATGGACCCGGTCCAGCGGGATCCCCAGGTGCTCGGCGATCTTCTCCAGCTTCGCCGCCCGGTCACCGGACGCGATGTAGGTGGCGATGCCCAGCCGGTGGAGGGCTGTGATCGTCTCCTGCGCCCCATCAAAGGGCCTCCCCCCCGACGTGACCGTGAACTCGATGGCCCTCGCCCCCAGGTGCAGGATGACCCCGCTGTCCATGACAAGGAGCGCCTCCTCCCGGCAGTGCCGCCAGACCTCCCGGATGCATTCCTGAAGGTCACCGAGCGTTGCCCGGGTGTCGTGGTACAGGATGTCGGATGCCAGGTCCGGGGTGAAGACCGAGCGGGCGCAGGCCACCCCGAATCCGATCCTCCGTCCGGTCAGGTACGCGGAGAGGAGGGTCTCCGGAGGCTGGCTGATGATCTCCCGGGAGGAGATATGGAGGACGAGGAGTGCCCGTTCCGGGGAGAGGGCGACAATCGCCGTGGTCTCCACGTCCCGGTGGATTTTCCCGTGGATGACATCCTTCACCACCCGGTACGTGCGGAGCAGCGTCCCCGCACTGTCAAAGACCACGGCCAGCCTCAGGCCCTCACCCCCCGCAACCCTTTATCCCTCCCGCGCACACCCTCTAGAGGAGGGGTGCCCATGCACGTAACTGAGACTGCGGAGAAAATAAAAAGGATGGAGATCCGGGGTGCAGGGAGGATCGCCCGTGCCGCTGTCGAGGCGCTCGTGGAGGAGGCAGGAACCCTCCCGGCCCGGGACCTTCCCTCCTTTCGGAAGGGGATGGAGGAGGCGGCAGCGATCCTCCTCTCCACCCGCCCCACTGCCGTCTCCCTGCCGAACGCGGTCCACCTGGTGATGGCGTCGCTGGAGGATGCGGAGACTGTGGCCGGGGCCCGGGACGCGGTGAAGAAGCGGGGGGAGGCGTTCCTCCGCTCGTCGGCAGAGGCGGTGCAGCGGATCGGGGAGATCGGGGCCCACCTCATCCGGGACGGGGACACGGTCCTCACTCACTGCAACTCCGAGGCGGCGCTGGCCTGCATCCTCACCGCCCACCACCAGGGAAGGGAGATGGAGGTCTTTGCCACCGAGGTCCGGCCTGGGAACCAGGGGCTCCTCACCCTCCGGGTCCTCTCGGATGCCGGGATCCGGACCCACTACATCGTGGACTCGGCGGTCCGGCACTACATGAACGGGATCGACAGGGTCATTGTGGGGGCCGATGCCGTCACCGTGAACGGCGCGGTGGTGAACAAGATCGGGACCTCGCAGGTGGCCCTGGCCGCCCACGAGGCCCGTACCACCTTCATCGTGGCCGCCGAGACCTACAAGTTCGCGCCCCGGACCATCCTCGGCGAGCTGATCCAGATCGAGGAGCGTGAGCCGGCCGAGGTGCTCCCTCCCGCGGAGGCGGCCCGCCTCCCCGGGGTCCGGGTGCACAACCCGGTCTTTGACGTGACCCCCGCGGCCTACGTGGACCTGATCGTCACCGAGGAGGGGGCGATCCCACCTGCCCTCGCCTACCTGATCATCCGGGACCACCTGGGGTGGTCTCTCGGCGAGTTCCACAAGGCATTTCAGATCGACCACCGAGATCAGGTGTGAG
>JAJRDC010000128.1 GCA_028678635.1 Methanomicrobiales archaeon | reverse complement strand
CCTGGACACTCCCATCACCATACTAATATCGGATACGGGAATATAGATAGATGGTGACCCTGCACCCCCGTCATCTTCGCCCCGCATGCGGTGCACCTTTAAGACGGAAATGTCCACGGAGGGGGTGTCAGGGATGAGGATCGTCCATCTCGCCGACTCGCACCTGGGCATGTCGGCGTTCCACCGGCTGGACCCGGAGACCGGCATGAACCTTCGGGAGAAGCAGGTCTACCGGCATTTCCTGGAGGGGATCGACCGGATCATTGCCCTCCGTCCCGACGCTGTCGTCCATGCCGGTGATATCTTCCACTCGGTGAAGCCCAAGACAATGGCCTACACCACGGCCCTGGAAGCTCTCACGCGCCTTGGGGATCACGACATCCCGTTTCTCGTCATCGCAGGCAACCACGACATGGCCAAGTCGCGCTACACCATCTCGCCCTTCGAGGTGCTGGACTACCATGCAGCTCCCCTCCATGCTGTGTACCGGTACCGGTACGAACCGGTGGACCTGGGGGATGCCCGGTTCCACCTGATCCCGAACCTGCTTCAGGCGGACCAGTACCGGGAGGAGTTCGACCGGATCGAACCCCTCCGCAAGGGGAGAAACGTGCTCGTGACTCATGGCCTCGCATCCACCCTGCGGGACTACCGGTTGAACGAGGTCATGGAGCACGAGATCGATGCTACCATGCTCTCCCCGGAGTTCGATTACATCGCCCTCGGCCATTTCCACGGGCGGCGTCAGGTGGCAGACCGTGCCTGGTACTGCGGCTCGCAGGAGTTCATCTCCTACGGAGAGATTCGCGATGGCAAGGGCGCCCTCGTCGCGGATCTGGACCACCACACCGTGGAGCCCCTGGAGCTGCCCAGTACCCCGATGGTGGACCTGGGGGAGGTGGAGTGCAGCGACCTTTCCCTCCGCCAGGTGGAGGAGGAGATCACGTGCCGGGTCGACGGGATCAGGTTCGGAGAGGAACCGCCCATGGCAATGGTGACACTCACGGGGGTGGACAGGAAGACACACCAGGCCGTTGACCAGGGGTTCCTCCGGGACGCCAGGGAGCGGCTCCTGGACCTCAAGATCAACAAGAAGGTCGCGGGAGGAGGAACTCCCCTCACCGAACGGCATGATCTCCGGGAGGTCAACTACGTTGACCTCTTCGGCGAGTACCTGCAGGGACAGCAGCTGCCCGAACGGCAGCACCGGTACGTGCGGGAGAAGGGATCGGCGGTGATCCGGCAGGTGATGGCCGGGGAAGGGGAGGGGAATGTACCTCGTTAACCTCCGCCTCCGGAACTTCAAGCGGTACCGGGACCAGGAGGTGCACTTCCAGGACGGGATCACAGGCATTCTCGGGAACAACGGTGCAGGGAAGAGCACCATTGTCGACGCCATCCTCTTCGCGCTCTATGGCGTGGAGAATACCGGTCTCGACAAGAAACACATCGTCCGGGCATCCGCGGGTCCCCGGGAACGGGCCGAGGTCAGGCTGGAGTTCTCGGTCCGTGGGGAGGAGTACACGGTGGTGAGGACCCTGGGGCCAAAAATCCAGCACACCGCCCAGCTGAACCACGGCCCCAGGCTCCTGGCAAAGGGCGTCACCGACGTGGATGAGAAGATCCGGAGCATCTTTCAGATGGGGCCCCGGGACTTCATGCACACGATCTTCTCGGCCCAGAAGGACCTGGCTGCGCTCCTGGATGCCACCCCCGGGGCCCGGAAGGCATGGTTCCGGAAGGTCCTCGGGGTGGACGCCCTGAAGGAGAGGGGAGGCGAGATGCTGCGCCAGGAGATGGCGGAGGCAGAACGGCAGGCCATGCTCCTGGAAGGGCGGCTGCAGGCAGTGGATCCGGAAACCCTCCTCCGGGAACAGAGCGAGGCAGATGGAGCGATCGCGGCACTCGCAGAGAGTATCCGGACGCGGGAGGAGGAGGAGTCCACCCTGGGTGAACGCCGTGCAGCGCTTGAGGAGGATCTCCGGGCCCGTCAGCAGAGGAAGGAGCAGGACCTGCTGATCCGCACGAGGATCACCTCAGCGGAGTCCGAAGGGGAACGGATCCGGCGTGAGCTGGGGCGCGTGCAGGGGGAGATGGCGGCGCTCGGGTCGAAACGGCACGAGTTCCGGAGCCTCTCGGCACGGGAGGCGGAGTTCCCTGCGCTCCGGGAACGGTATGATGCCAGCACGGTGAAGGCCCGGCGGTTCCAGGAACTCTCAGCCGAAGAGAAGGTGGAACGGAACCAGCAGGAGAAGATCGGGAAGGAACTGGAACGGCTGGGGAAAGAAATGGAGCTCCGGGAGCGGGACCATGCCCTGCTCAGGGACCTGGCCCCCGCGGTGGCACGCCGTGCCGATCTGCAGGCAGAGCTGGCTGCCCTCGCAGGGAAGGAAGCGCAGTACCATGCCCTGCAGGGCCAGGCGACCCGGGTCGAGGGGGAGCTGGCCGTCGAGGGGAAACAGGGATCCGACCTCCGCCGCCGCATCGAGAAGATGAAGGCGGCCGGTGAGCGGCTCACTGCCATCGCCCGCCCCTGGACAGAGTCAGGTGACGGAACGGCGGATCCGGATGCCCTCATCGCCGCGCTGGAAGAGAGGCGCCGGGATCTCCTCGACACGGCAGCAGATCTCAGGGCAGACCGGGAGGGAGCAGCACGGAGGAAGCAGGAACGGGAAGGGCAGCTCGCCGGGATCCGTTCACAGGGTCCCCACGGGTCCTGCCCCACCTGCCGGCAGTCCCTTGGGGAACGGTACCAGGACCTGGTGGCAGAGATCGGACAGGAGATCGATGAGATCACAGGGACCGTTGCCTCCACGGCCGCGGCCCAGGAGGCGGCGGAAAGGGAACTGGCCGCCCTGGACTCGGTGATGAAAGAGGCCCGGGGTCTCCGTGACACCTGTGCCCCCCTGGGGGAAACGCTTGCGGAATGGCAGGCCATCCAGGAACGGAGCCTCCGCCTGCTCTCTGACAAGGAGTCCCTGGAGAAGCAGATCAGTGCACTGGGATATACTCCGTCCGCGAAACAGGCCCTGGAGCGGGAGATGCACTCGCTGGACGACCCGTGGAAGCAGCACCTGACAGCCACCGAGCGGGTGAAGATCCTCCCTGACCTGAGAAAGCGGCTTTCCGAGCAGGAAACGGAACTCGGAAAGACACGGGAACACCTGGCCGGCATCACCGCGGAGCGCATGCAGCTGGCCTTTGATCCGGCGGAACACCGGCGCCTCGAACAGGAGATCGCGGACGCAGATCTGGCCCACCGGCACTACCTTGCCCTGAAAGCAGAGATGGACCGGATCCCTTCGCTGCAGGAGAAGATCTCATCTCTCGAGGGAGACGGGAAGGCTGTACAGGAGAACCTGCATACGATGCAGAAGGAGCTCTCGGCCTTGGCCTTCTCGGCAGAGGAGCTGGACCGCGCGGAGGCGGCCCTGAAGGCGAACCAGGCGGAACTGGTACGGATCGCCCGGGAACTGGAGGCAGCCAGGAGGGACCGTGAACACCGGAAGGCGGATCGGGAGCGTATCGCCGGGGAACTGGCCCGGATGGAGACGGACAGGGCCGGCCTGGACCGGCTCCGGGAGGAGGCAGGGCTCCTGGATCTCACCCGTGACCATCTGAACGGGTTCTCCGACCACCTGCTGGGGGTGGTGCGGGACCAGGTCCAGGGCGAGGCGGGCCAGATCCTCTCCGAGATCACGGACGGGCGGTACGACACGGTGTTCATCGATGACGGGTTCGATCTCCTGGTCCACGACCTGGGGGGCGACTACCCGGTCTCCCGGTTCTCGGGTGGCGAGCAGGATGACGTGGCCATCGCGCTCCGGATCGCCCTTTCCCGCTACATAGCCGGGATGCACGAGCTCCATGACAGCACCTTCCTGATCTTCGACGAGATCTTCGGGAGTCAGGACGAGGAACGGCGCGGGAACATCTTCCGGGCGCTCCGGACCCTTGAGTCCCACTTCCCTCAGATCTTCCTCATCTCCCACGTTGCCGAGGTCCAGGGGGAGTTCGGGAACACTCTCCTCGTGGAGGCTATCACGCCCACCGAGAGTGCCATCCGGGACCTGGAGGCCGGTGAGACATGACAGCGGAGGACGAGTACCGGCGGGATCTGGCGTCCCTGCGGGAACGGATCCGGTCCCTGAATCCGCCGGACCTGGCAGCACGGTTCGCCGCCCACTGCGGGTTCACCCGGGACTCCTTCCACGAGGCCTTCCCCCTGCAGCAGGGGACGGTGGCGGCGGTGGACGGATCCAACGCGCTGGTGGTGGAGTCCGGGTCCTTCTCCGTTGCCGCGGTCCGGGCAGCGGTCTGCGGTTTCTCGGACGGTTCACGGGCATTCCGCTCCGTGACACCCCTGCGCCTCGCCACCCTGGGACGGGAGGCGAAGGACCGGTCCTTTGCCGATCTCTACATGGAATGCTTCGGCACCGAGCCGGAGACGCCTGTCAGCGACGATGATCCGGAAAGGGCCGCAGCGGTCCTCCGGGACACCCTGGAATACTGGGTCGCCCAGAGGACCGCGGAGCGCCTCGCGGCCGGCGACCTGCTCATCCTGGACGGTGCCCTCCGGGTGAGCCACGCCAGCCACGATCCGGTGCTCATCCGGCTGATGAAAACCTGTGCGAAGCGGCGGGTCCACCTGGTGGCGGTGACGAAACGGACCGCCGCCACCTGGGGAGACGGGTTCCCCCTGGTCCCTGCTGTGGTCCTCCTGGCTGGTTCCCTTTCCCTCACGGCCCCCTGGTTCCTGCCGGTGGACGAGACGCTCCTTGACACGACCCGGTTCTCCCAGTGGAAGCACGGGGCCCTTGTCATCGCGGCCCTGCATCCCCGATCGCACCTGGCCTTCAAGATCGAGGTGCCGGCCCCGGCGGACCTGGCCGAGGTCCGGCGGATCGTCTCCCTCCTGGCCGGCTGGTCCGACGACGGCAGGGTGACCGGCTACCCCTACCCGCTGCTGGACGCCCACCGGACCGCCCGCATCCGGGCCGACGCGGTCCAGCAGGTGAAGAACGATCTCATGGCCGGCATGGGAGAGGCAGGCCTCGACCTCTCCCGCTTCCGCGACCTCTTTGGTGATTTCCATGGTGAACTTGAACGATACTAGTCTCTCTGATCCCTCCAAGTACCGCCTGATCGGCGACTCGGTACTCACCTACCGGTTCGCCATCCCCTACCAGGAGACCCTGTACGTGGGGGACATCCTGAAGATCACCGACATGGCAAAGGATCTCACCTTCCTTGCCAAGGTGACAGACCTCCTCCACGAGAGCAACTTTGAGGACGGGAAGTGGGACCGGCGGCCCCACACCGAACAGTTCTACGGCCTCTCCGAGGACGTGTACCTGGTGGTGGAGGCCCTTCCCCTGGGATTCGTCGACGGGAAGGGGACCTTCCGGAGGCCAAGGACGGTCCCCACCAAGTTCTCACGGGTGGAGCTCCCCGAGGCACGGGACTTCGCCTTCCTCAGGCAGGTGATGGGGGACATCCAGGTGGGTGTCATGAAAACGGGCCAGGGGGTGCTCCGGGACGTGCGGGTGGCGCTCCACAGCCGGGTGATGCCCCAGCACATGGGGGTCTTTGCCACAACGGGCATGGGCAAGTCCAACTTCATGAAGGTCTTCTGCGCCTCCTGCATGAAGGCACGGCAGTTCGGCCTCCTGCTCGTGGACCCCCATGGCGAATACGTGGCCGGGAAAGGGACGCTCGCCGATGGCCAGCCCTCCCGGGGGCTGGCCCACTATCAGGCAGGGAGGGACGGCCTTGCCATCTTCACCATCCGGGACGAGGCGTTCCGGAAGACCTACTCGGCCCATTCCCTGTTCCTGGAGTACGATGACTTCCGGGCACCCGATCTCCTCCTCCTCTTTGACCACTCCCCGGCCCAGCGTGAGGTGATCGAGATACTGGAGGACACAAGGGGATCGGAGCTGGTCCGGTTCTTCCGCACCACCGAGTTCGATGACCAGGGGGCCTGGGCGGCGGCCACTCCCCACCGGGACCTGGCCCGCCGGCTCCAGCAGTTCACGGCAGGCACCCTCTCGGTGATGAAGCGGCGCATCGAGATTCTCACCAGGAACAATCCCTTCCTGCGGGAGAAGGGCTCCTCGGTCCCCGAGATCCTTGCGGCCCTCTCCGAGCACCGGGTGGTGCTCATCGATATCCCGAACCTGGGAGAGCGGAGCGAGCTCTTTGTCCTCTCGGTACTGGCCCGCACGATCCTGAACCGTCACCGGTCCGAGGCCCGGGGCTGGGGCATGGAGGACGCGGACCGGCACGAGGTCCTGATCACCATCGAGGAGGCCCAGCGGGTGCTGGGATCAGGGTCCACGGGAACCCAGGTCTTCCGGGAGTGTGCCATGGAGGGGAGGAAGTTCGGGGTCGGCCTCTGCGTGGTCACCCAGCAGCCCAAGAACATTGATCCCCGGGTGCTGGCCCAGCTGAACACCTACGTGGTGATGGGCCTGTCGGATCGGGGCGACCGGGACATGGTGGCAGGCCATGCCAAGCAGGACCTCTCCCGGATGGACACCGAGATCCAGACCCTGGAGCCCGGCGAGGGGATCATCTCCACCCTGAGAATTCCGTTCCCGGTCTCGACCCGGATCCATCTCTTCGAGGAGTACGTCCAGGACCTGAACAGGGAGACGATGACATCCATCCGGGAAGGGCTGGAGAGCCGGTTTTAGGTGTCTCTTCTCGGGTGGTGACGGGAGGGGGCGTTGCCAGTCCCGGTCCCTCCCCCCCGACTTGAGGATAGACCGCCACGTTCTCTCTCTACCGAATTTCCAAGAGTACGTATCAACCGACGGGGGGACGCCCACGCGGTGGGAGGGGGAGCCCCCAGGAACATCTCTGGAGGACGCATTACCAAGAACACCCACAAAGCCCGATGATCAGGATCAGCCGCACGAGCGGCGGCAGGCCGGGTCAGCCCTTCTTCCCTTTTTCCGTCGGCTTTCCCGTCTTTTCCTCGGGTGTGATCTTCCGGATGGAGACGCAGTTGATCACGGGATCCCCGGTCGCGATATACCTGTGGATCACCTTCCCGATCACTTCCACGACATCCCCCTTGTGGATATCCTCCTGGGGGCTCGTGAACATCTTCACCGAGATCTCCCCTGATTTATCGCCCACAAGGAACGACGGGCGGTTGAAGTACCAGAAGTAGACCCGTTCCACCACGCCCTCGAGCCTGACGGTTTCCCCCA
>JAJRDC010000303.1 GCA_028678635.1 Methanomicrobiales archaeon | reverse complement strand
TTGGCGCGGTGGGGGATCAGATCAGTGCCGCGGCGGGAGCGGCAGGGTTCCGGGCACAGGTCACCACGCGAAGGGTAAAGAAATATGCCCCGAATACATGGCATATGGTGCAGGACGTGGTACTCTCATGACGGCCCGGAGGACGCTGGAGGGGAAGGTGGTGGCCATGGGGATCACGGGATCCATCGCCGCCGTGGAGGTGGTTCGCCTGATCCATGCAATCCGCAGGAAGGGTGCGGAGGTCCGGCCGGTGATGAGCCAGGCCGCCGCCGGGATCATCCATCCGGATGCCGTGACCTATGCCGCGGGCCACCCTGTCATCACCCGGTGCACGGGGATGGTGGAGCACGTGGGCCTCTGCGGTGAGGGGGGGGAGGCAGATGTCCTGCTGGTGGCACCCTGCACGGCCAACACCCTGGGGAAGATCGCCTGCGGGATCGACGATACACCGGTCACCACCTTTGCGACCACGGCCCTCGGGAGCGGGATCCCGGTGGTCCTGGCCCCCGCCATGCACGGCTCCATGTACCGGCACCCGGCCGTCCGGGAGAACCTCTCCCGGCTCGCCGGGTGGGGCGCGGACGTCATCGGGCCGCGTCTGGAGGAGGGCAAGGCAAAGATGGCGGATACCGGTACCATCATCCTCCACGTGGAGCGGGCAGTGTCAGGGAAGCCCCTTGCCGGGCAGCGCGTGCTGGTCACCGGCGGGCCGTGCGCGGAACCGGTGGACGATGTCCGGATCCTGACCACCCGCTCCAGCGGGAGGATGGGCCGGGAGGTGGCCCTGCAGGCCTACCGTCTCGGGGCCGATGTAACCCTCGTCCATTCCGGGGAGGACGTCCCCTGCGTCCGGAATGTCCGGGTCACCTCGGCCGGCGAGATGGCAGAGGCGGTCCTCGGGATCGCGGAACGCGAGGGATTCGATATCTACGTGAGTGCCGCTGCCATCTCCGACTTTGCCCCGGAACGGCATGCCGGGAAGATCCCCAGCGGGAAACCGGTGGACCTCCGCCTGAACCCGCTCCCCAAGCTCCTGGACCGTGTCCGGGAGGCCTGCCATCCCCGGATCATTGCGTTCAAGGTAGGGGGATCGGGGGTCCGGGCGGCCAGGAAGATGCTCGCCGACGGTGTGGACCTGGTGGTGGTGAATCCCGCCGACGTGATGGGCGCCGGGGAGGGGGACTTCACCATCCTCGGGAAGGACACCCGGATCCGAATGAAGGGATCAAAGGAGGAGGCGGCCGCGATCCTATGGGACGCCGTGCGGTAGCGTGGTCGCCGGGGCACCTCTCCGGCTACTTCCGCCGGATCGGCGGCACCACACCCGCCTCGACCGGTTCCACGGGTGCCGGCATCGTGATCCGGCAGGGGGTCACGGCGGTGGCAGAGCCTGCCCGTGCCCGGGAGGTGGGGATTTTTCGACGATCCGCGGACGGGAATCTCTCCCTGGTGGCCGCCTCCTCGCCGCCCGTCGAGTACGCCATGGAACGGCTGGGGGTCACCGCCCGGGTCACCACCGAGACCACTCTCCCCATCGGCGCCGGCTTCGGCCTCTCGGCCGCCGCCCTCCTCTCCACCCTCTCGGCCCTGGACCGGCTCTTCTCCCTGGACCTGGGACCGCGGAGCGTGGCCCGCCTCGCCCACGAGGCCGAGATCGTCCACCTGACCGGCCTGGGCGACGTGGCCGCCTGCCAGGGGGGCGGGTGTGACTGCAGGATGGGTGCCGGTATCGACGGGGAGATCCTCCGTATCCCTGCCGGGGGAAACACGATCACGGCGGTGACCTTCGGGCCTATCTCCACTCCGGAGGTCCTCTCTTCACCCAGGGCGCTTGCGCGCGTGGACCGGGCGTACCCCGGGCGCTGCCCCCGGGATATCGCCGATTTTTTCCGGATCTCCCGGGAGTTTGCCGAGAAGAGCGGGTGCATCACCCCCCGGGTCCGGGAAGGCCTCGCCGCCTGTGACCGGGCCGGCATCCCCGCCTCCATGACCATGCTCGGGGAAGGCATCTTTGCCCGGGGGGAGGGGTCCCGCGGGGTGCTCTCCCCCTTCGGTGAGATCCTCACCCTGGAGGTCTCGGACAGGGGATTTTCCGCCGGGGAGGACCTGCCATGATCCCGCCGGATCACCCCCGGTTCCGTTCGCTGGAGGTGCGGGAGCGGATGGCCTGGTTTGCCCGGGAGGGGGTCGTCTCGCATGAGGGCCTCGCGGCACACGGGAGGGGCGAGGCCTTTGACTACCTCCTGGGGGAGCGGACCACGGAGAGCGCGCTCCTCGCGGAACGGACGGCCGCGGCCCTCCTCCTCTCCGCACGCCACCCGGTCATCTCGGTGAACGGGAACACCGCTGCGCTGGCCGGCCGGGAGATCAGGGACCTCCAGAGGGCGACCGGTGCCGTCGTGGAAGTGAACCTTTTCCACCGGACCCCGGAGCGCCTGGAGAAGGTGACCCGGCTCCTGGAGGGGTACGGCGTGGAGGTGCTGGAGGGGGAGGAGGAACGGCTGATCCCGGTCTCCCATGACCGGGGCTGGTCCCACCGGGACGGCGCGGCGGCAGCGGACGTGGTACTCGTACCCCTCGAGGACGGCGACCGGGCTGAGGCCCTGGTCAGGATGGGAAAGAGCATCATCGCCATTGACCTGAATCCCCTCTCCCGCACGGCCCAAGCGGCGACCCTCACCATCGTGGACGAGGTGACCCGTGCAATCCCTGCCATCACCATGGCGGCGGGTACGCTCACCCGGACCGAGGGTGAAAAGCTCATCTCCCGACTGGACAATAGTTATTTCCTGCAGGCGGCGCGGGACGAGATGGCAGCGAGGCTCACCCATGCTCTGGATTGAGAAGTACCGGCCCGTGACTCTGGACCGGGTGGTGGGGCAGGAGACCGCGGTGTCGCGGCTCCGGTCCTTCGTGGCTGAGAGGAATCTCCCCCACCTGATGGTGACCGGCCCCGAGGGCACCGGGAAGACCGCGTCCCTCGAATGTACGGCCCGCGGCCTGTACGGGGATACCTGGGAGGAGAACACGACGGTGATTCCCACCGGGGACCTCTTCAGCCAGGGACGGTCTGCGCTGGAAGCCGACGACCGGTTCAGCCACCTGTACCGGAAGGACAGGAGCCTACTTGCCAACTTCAAGTACATTATCCGGTGGTATGCCTCGCTGCAGCCGCTGGACGCCGCCTTCAAGATCATGATGTTCGAGGACGCTGACCGGCTGCCCCTGGAGGTCCAGGCTGCCCTGCGCCGGACCATGGAACGGTACTCATCCACCTGCCGGTTCGCGTTCTGCACCAGCCGGCCCGGCGCCCTGATCCCGGCCCTCACCTCCCGGTGTTACCCCCTCTTCTTTCTCCCCCTCGCTGACGATACGGTGGCGGAGGCCCTCAG
>JAJRDC010000293.1 GCA_028678635.1 Methanomicrobiales archaeon | reverse complement strand
TCTACCTGGACCGGGAGGAGATCCGGGAGATGGCCGAGGGCGGCATGGAGATCGGCTCCCACGGGTTCAGCCACCAGTCCCTCTCCACGCTGGGACGGGCCGAGCAGGAGGAGGAGATCCGGGAGACCCAGCGGATCCTCACCTCCATCACGGGGGAGAAGACCGTGCTCTTCTCCTACCCCTACGGGGGGTACGACGGCCATACCCTGGAACTCCTGGGAAAGTACGGGTTCACCCATGCCGTCACCACCGATTTCGGGCTCTCCGACCGGATGACGCCCCCCCTCCGGCTGAAACGTATCGATACCAACAAGGTGGAGACAATGATTCCATGAGCCAGAGGGAGCTGACCAGGGAGTATTTCAACCGGATCGCCGGGGAGTGGAGCGAGTTCGCCTACGGGAGTTCCCTCGCCGAATTCCCGGGCGGCCGGGTCCGGCAGGAGATCGTGGTCCAGGACCTGAAGCGGCGTGGAACGCGGGGGAGGGCCCTGGACGTCGGGTGTGGGACCGGGAACCTGGTCCGGGAACTGGCGGACCTGGGATGTGAGCCCCTCGGGATCGACCTGTCGCCGGAGATGGTGGCGGCGGCCGCCAGATCCCACCCTGATCTGAAGGACACCTTCCGGTGCGGCGACGTCATGGCCTGGGACCCAGGATCGGATTTCGACGTGATCACGGCGATGGGCGTGCTCGAGTACCAGGAGGACGGTCCGGGCTTTGTCCGGCGCCTGGCCGGGATTCTCCGTCACGGGGGGATCCTGTTCCTGGAGTCCCGGAACCGGCTCTTCAACCTCTTCTCCTCCAACCAGTACACCCTCACCGAGATCACCGAGCACCGGATGCCGGACCTGATCCGCGAACTGGAGATGGTGGACCGGTACAGCCCGGTGCAGGAGATCTCCGGCGACTACCTCTCAGGAGCCCTCATGCAGCTGAAGGAGCAGCTGCAGGTTCCCGACACCACATCCGCCGGTACCCTGCCACAGCGATCCTACCCTGCCGGGATGGTTCGCCACCAGTATACTCCCCGGGAGCTGGAGGAACTCTCCGCCCGGGCCGGCTGCACCCTGGATTACGTGGTGTACTACCACATCCATCCCTTCCTCCCCAGGTTCGAGCGGCAGTTCCCTCAGCTCTTTAACGCCCTCTCGCTGGCGTACCAGCCCCTGGGGTACACCCCGCTCTGTGCCACCACGGGCTCGTCCTATGTGGCGGTGCTCACCAGACGGTGAGGGATCCGGCACGGGCCCCGGGTGAATGAACCAGATTCTCCCGGGCCACTGCCGAACATGGCTGCCTGTCAGGAGAATCGGGAATCCCCGGCCGCACCCGTGCGGATGCGTTCTTATATAAACAGAGGAATCATTTTTTTGAGAGAGGAGGTTCGCGCGGGGATGGGGGATGCACCGGGGACTCTTATTCTCTTTGAGCAGATCGATGGGATCACCCGCCCGTTCGTTCTCTATTACCTAGCCACCGGCCGCCATGTCGGTTACATCCGATCCACCGGGGACCTCGCCGGTTCCCGCTTCTTCGGCCCCTACCTCCGGGACGGCAGACTCTCGGAGATCTCGTCCCCGGCCTACCCGTTCCGTGCCCACCTGCAGCTGAACCGGGAGATCCCCGCCATCGCCGAGGATCACCTGGCCCGGGACAGGGATGCTTCCTGTCTCCTGCGGCTCATGGCGTCCCTTGCAGGGACCTCCCCGGTGGAACTGGTGTACCGGAAATCCCTTGCCATCGAGATGATGACCCGCTGCAGGAACGAGCTCCAGGCATCCCTCTGGCTGGAGGGCCGGACGATCCCGCAGCCGGTCCACTACCTTCCGGGACCCTCTCCGGAGAGGACCGCCTCCCTGCTGGGCTCCGCGGCACCCCTGGCTGGAAGGAACCACATCTCCTCCCCCTTCTGGATCCATGCCCTGAACCGGATCCGGTACCTGGGGGAGAAGATCCGGTGGGCCGCCACCCTCTGCCTCTTTCCCCTCTGGATCGCGGTGAAGATCGGCCTCCCCACCCCCTCCGAACCTTTTCCAGAGGAATACCGGCTGGGGATCAAGGTCTACCGGACCGATATCGGGTTCCACGGGAAGTACCGGACCATCGATTTCGTCCTGAACGAACCCTGCCCCGGCGCCGGCGAGACCCTCTTCTGCCTGGAGACGGAGATTTCCGATGACTACCGGCACCGGCTGGCAGAAAAGGGCTACCGGGTCGCGGATCTGCGGACCATCCTCAGGGGCGCCGACACGCGGTTCATCAGGGAGACCGTGATCCGGAAGTTCCTCCCGGTGTGGTCCGGGATCGCACTCCGGTGCTACCGGTTCTCGCCTCTCCAGCTCCGGAGGACCGTGGAGATTTTCGCCCAGTTCCTTGCCTGGGAGGCCTTCTTCCGGCGCTACCGGATCCGCGGGTATCTCTCGTACAATGATTTCCTCCCTGTCACCGTTGTCAGAAACCGGATCCTCCGGGAACACGGCGCAGAGAGCTTCTACTTCATCCACTCCACAGGGTTCCACAACGTCTTCCTGCCCCCGGCGGAGGGGGAACTGCAGACGGTGGAGTTCCTGTACCTGGATCCCGACCACCTGGTCTCGTGGGGAGACAAGGTGAGCCGGGTGTTCCGGTCCCCCAGGAATCCCATCGGGAAGTACGAAGAGGTGGGCTGTCTCTGGTCCGAAATGGTGAGAAACATTGCCGATAGCGACCGGGCGGGACAGATCCGCGGGGATATCTTCCGGAGGGCAGCCGAACGGTCGGGACAGGAGTGCGGGAAGGTGATCGGCGTGTACGACACCTCCTTCGGGAAGGATGTGCCCCTCCAGGCGGGGGATCTGCTGCAGTTCTTCGATGATCTCCTGGTGGTTGCGGACCGGTTTTCAGAGGCAGTCTTCGTCCTGAAATACAAGCTCCCGCTGGACCTGATGGTGCACCACTGCCCGGCCCTTGAGCCGCTCCTCCGGCGCATCCGCGAACACCCCAGGTGTTTCCTCTCCCGCGACCTGGGGATCACCTCCGAGGAGGTTATCGCCGCCTCCGATCTCGTGATCGCCGCCTGCTTTACCTCTCCCGCCGTCGAGGCCCTGGGTGCACGGAAGAAGGCACTGTACCACGATGCAGCGGGGAAGTTCCGGGGATCCTATTACGACGGGTTCCCCCGGCTGGTGGCCCACGACCGGGAGGAACTTGCGACACTCGTGGACTACTGGCTGTACCGGGTCTCAGGCAGCGAATTTGACCGGTTCCTGGACGAACGGATACAGGGCGAGCTGGAGGCCGGCGTGGACGGGAAAGCCATTACCCGGCTCCGGGGCCTGCTCTGCCGGTGATCCCGGCAGCCGTTGCCCCGAAAGGACGCCCGAGAAGCGGGTACTACCATCCCGCCGCGATTACCCGGTTCCCGCGGCAGGGAAAGGCACAATCAGGTAAGGCGCCGGAAACCTTCATGCGCGACCGGCCCGCGGAGGAGGTGTGCCAGGTTTCCCTTCTCGAGGCCTGTGCGAATGATCGGAAAGATCTCTGCCGCCGCCTCCATGTACCGGTCGATCTCCTTCTCCGTGTGGGGAAGGGCCACGTAGAAGTTTTTTGAGGCGAGGAAGTCCCGCTCCAGCATCTCCTGGGTGAAGAGGGTCTGCATCACCTGGTTCTCGGGATGGTCGAAGGAGAAGCTGGTAAGGGGCGGGATCCCGGCCACGTGGACCAGGAGGGATGCGTCCCCCGCGGTCTCCCCGATGCGGCGGGCGAACTCCGTCCCGATCCGGATCAGGTGGGAGGGGACGTCCAGCCGCCTCATCTTCCGGATGGTGGCGAGGGCGGCGACCGGCCCCACCCGCTCGGTCCAGAAGGTGCTGGAGATGAAGCTTTCCTGGGCCTTCTCCATCACCTCCGACCTCCCCACAACGGCGGCCATGGGGTACCCGTTGGCGATGCCCTTCGCGTATACCGCCAGGTCTGGGGGGACGCCCAGGGTTGCGTGAACACCCCCCACGTTCATCCGCCACCCCGAAGTGATCTCGTCAAAGATGAGGACCGCGTCCTCCCGGTCCGCGATCTTCCTCACCCCTTCCAGGAACCCCGGCTCTGGCAGGTGGTGCCGGACCGGTTCCATGGCAATGACCCCGATGTCGTGACCCTCCACCACCTCCTCCAGCTGGTCCAGGCGGTTATACTCGAAGGGGATGGCGGTGTTCGCGATCCCCCTGGGCACGCCCAGGGGAAGCAGGCCGGGAAGCAGATGCCCGTCCAGGTTGCTGTCCTCCGCCAGGTTGGAAGAGAGGTACCAGTCATGCCAGCCATGGTAGCCGCAGAAGGCCACCGTGTCCCTCCCCGAGAAGGCCCGGGCAATCCGCACGGCAATGGCCATCGCCTCGCCACCGGACCGGGCATACCGGACCATGCCGGCCCAAGGGTGGAGGGAGAGGAGGAGTTCGGCGAGTTCCACCTCCTCGGGGCAGTTCAGGGTGGCCATGGAGCCGTCCCGGACGGCCCCCATGACGGCTCGGTTCACGTCAGGGTCGGCATACCCCAGGATGCAGGCCCCCACCCCCATGATGGACATGTCGGTGTACCGGTGCCCGTCAAGGTCCCAGATGGAGATCCCCTTTGCCCGGGAGTAGTAGGAGGGCCAGAGGTCGGGGAGGAAGATCTCCGACCGCTTGGAGAGGAGCTGGCTGCCCCCCGGGATGATGGTCTTGGCCTTCTTCCAGAGTGCGATGCCCCGGTTACCGCGCATTCATCCCTTCCAGCCGGTAGAGGATCTTCAGGACCTCGATATCCTCATCCAGGGTTTCGGGGTAATTCCCCTTCCCCTGGACGGCATCCAGGAAGGCTTTCAGCTCTTCCGTGTACATCTCCTCGGCGGAGGTCTTCGGATAGCCGGGGAGATTGGTGGTGGCGGGCTGGGTGTAGTGGATCCACCCACGGGACTCGACGTCAAAGAGCCGGACCACGTTCTCATTCATTTCCCAGAAGATCTGCCCCTTCTCCATGTTCAGGATCAGGATCCTTGTTGCGCAGCGGGATACCACGTCGGTGACGATGGTCCCGAAGTGGGTGCCGAAGTCCATGGTAAGGAGATAGGTATCGTCGATATCGGCTCCCACCTCCATCGTCTTCCCATGGAATCCGCAGCACTTCTTCGGCATCCCGAAGATGTCCACGATCCAGGTCAGCTCGAAGGGGAGCATCTCCCGGGCCCCGCCCGTATCCTTCCGGGAGACGTAGTAGTCAGAGACCTTCTCCCAGGGGTGCCAGTCGGGGAGGTAGTAGCCGGCGTGGTACGTGAAGTTCGTGACCTTCCCGTACCTCCCCCCCGAAACGATCCGCTTCACGTCCCTGAGGGCCGAGTGGAACCGCATCGTGCACGAGGGTGCGATGAGCACCTTCTTCTCCTTCGCCCTGCGGTTCAGGTCCTCCAGGCCCTCCAGGATGACGCTCGCCTCCACGAAGGCAGGGACCTTCTTCCGGATGGCGAGATCGATGTACTGGTTGTGGATGTGCGGCGGGGTGGAGATGATCATGGCGGTGAGATCCCCGAAATCCACGTCGTCCACCGACGCAACGGTCCTGATGCCATACGTGGTCGCCGACTCCTCCCTCCGGTCCGGGCTCGTGTCGAGCCCGGTGATCTCCCCCGCGGGGTAACCCAGGTTCTTCAGGCACCGGATCCGCCGCTTCCCCATGGAGCCCAGACCCACGATGAGAAACGTCATGTCAGAACTCCCCCTTCATCGCTTCCATCACGGCAGAGATGCAGATCAGGTCGCACCGGTCATCCACCTCATAGTTCTGCCACCGCTCGATGTGGTACGCGAGAGTCCGGTCCTGGTAGAATGTCCGGGTCTTTCTGAATGCACCGACCGTTGACATGTAGATGACTCCGTAGGGGAAATACACTGTATCAAGTTGCTGCCGGTGATATTTAAGATTCCCGGACGGGAGAAAGGGCGTTACAAGGCCGTTCTCCACGCGCTTGGCGATGTGGGGATTCTCCAGGTGGATCGCCCCCACGCTCACCAGGGAATCGGCCTCCCCCTCGTGGTCCAGGAAGAGCCGGATGGCATCGTCGATGTCATGCCGTTTCCGGAGGGGCGATGTGGGCTCGAGGAGGACGATGAGGTCAAACCGCTTCCCCTTCCCCTCCAGCCAGTCCAGGGCATGGAGCACCGCATCGGAAACGGGGGAATCGTCCCTGGCCAGCTCTTTCGGGCGGAGGAACGGGACAGGGACCCCCATTTGCTCCGCGATCCCCGCGATCTCGGGGTCGTCGGTGCTGACCAGGATCTCGTTGATCAGGCTGCTCCCCTGGGCCTGTCCGATGGTCCACGCGATGAGGGGCCTGCCGTGGAGGGGGAGGACGTTCTTCCGGGCGAGCCCCTTCGATCCCCCCCGTGCAGGAATAAAGGCAAGAATCCGGCGATCCATGGCACGCGCCACCGTGGTGGAAAATTGTATGGTACATCTGGGAGCCGAACCTTATATAACCACAGGGAGAACGGGGGATCCTCCGTCGGAAACGACCACCGGCACGCCAAAAATACTTGCGGATTTATCACCTCAGGGGGTGAATCCTTCTCCGATGGAGAAGATCGTCCACATTGTCCACTGCATCGACACGGAGGGCCCTCTCCACGAATCCCTGGAAGCCACGTTCGAGCGCATCCATGATATCTTCCACCTGGATCTGGAGCCTACCCGGAAGAACCTGGAGCTGCTGCAGCGCCGGGAGATCCCGCTGGGGGGGATCGAGGAGGACGTGGCACGGCTCGTGGATCCCCACCAGCTGAATTATCATGACACCTGGGCCAGGATCGACGGGATGCTCGAGGAGATCATGGCCCGCCCGTTCCGCGACACCATGAAGGACTCCTTCGGCAACGGGTGGGTCTACAACTGGCACTGCGTGGACCACGTGGGCTACGACTACAATCCCCGGCGCCGTGATATGGGGTACCACAACATTTTCGACCACTACGCCCGGATGATCCGATCGACCGGGTCTGCCCGGGACGCCATCCACTTCCACTTCCATCCGCCTCCCTTCAACCGGAAGGCCCACCACTGTGCCACCCGGTACTTTGCCCACACCGACACCCTCTTCCAGATCATTGCCCGGCGGATCATCGAGCGGGGCTGGTTCCCGTCAGTGAACCGCGCCGGTTTCCATACGGTGCGGCCGGACAGCCACTGGTTCCTTGAGCAGTTCGTTCCCTTCGACATCTCGAACCAGGCCTGTGACGAGGACTACGGGGGACAGGTGGACCTGGCCGGGGGCCGGTTCGGGGACTGGAGGAGGGCTCCCGCCACCTGGGCCCCCTACCACCCCTCCCACGATGATTACCAGGTGCAGGGGGGGTGCCGGCGCTGGATCGCCCGGTGCCTGAACATGGGGATGCGGGTCCGGATCCTGACCCAGAAGGAGGTGGACCAGGCCTTTGAGGAGGCTCTGGAGGGGGGGCCGGTGGTCCTCGCCTTTGCCGACCTGGATTATCGGGACATGCGCGAGGATATCCGAGGGGTGAGGAGCATGGTGAAGGCTGCCTCGCGCAGCCATCCCGGCGTGAAGTTCCGGTTCTGCGAGGCACGGGAGGCGATGCGGGGGGCCCTCGGCCTGGGGCAGGGAAAGCCCTGTGCCCTCACCCTCGGGCTGGAGGGTGGTATCCTCTCCATCGCCTCCAACTCTCCCACCTTCGGTCCCCAGCCATTCCTGGCACTGAAGACCCGGTCCGGGGAGTTCTACTTCGACAACCTGGACATCCAGCAGCCGTTCCGGGAGTGGAGTTACACGCTGGACGAGCAGACCTTCCCCGCGGGCGCCCTGGAGGCCATCGGTGTCGGGACATGCGATCCCACGGGGAACGTCACCACCGCCGCCATGGACATGGCGACGGGGAAGGTCAGGACCACCTTTCTGTGAGGAAGGATCATGGGTCGCGGCGATGAGGAGTACCGGAAGTCCCTGAGGGGATACTACGATAGCCACAGCTCTGTCTACGATGCCACCTATACCGGCGAGGGCAGGTACCGGTCCAACCACTTCCGGCTGCAGGTGACGCTGAACCTGCTCGAGACCGAGGCCCCCCCGCCCCTCCGCCTGCTGGATGCCGGATGCGGGAACGGGAGGGTGCTTGCAGAGGTGATGCGGCGGGGCTACGAATGCCGGGGGATCGACAGCAGCCGTCAGATGCTGGCAGAGGCCCGGGCCACCCTTGAAAGGAATAGCCACGATCCCTCGGTGGTGGAGGAAGGGGATATCTACGACCTCTCCTTTCCCCCCGGCTCCTTTGACGTCATTCTCTGCCTGGGGGTCCTTTCCAACCTTCCGGATCACGGCAGGATCCTCCGGGGATTTTCCCGGGTGCTTGGCAGGGGGGGGATCCTCATCGCCAGCATGGATAACGACCTCTTCTCCCTTTACTCCCGGAATGAGCACACCCTCCAGTTCCTGCGCACCCTCTGGGAAGGGATCGGCGTTCCCGCCGATGCCCGGGACCGGGCGCTCTCCTCACTCGGGAGCCGGCCGGCCGTGGCGGGTGCCTCCAAAGGGAAGGTGATGGAGGACCGGGAGATCGATAAATCGGGGGTGGAAATTCCCCGGTACAGCCCCCTGAACATCCATGGATCCTGGGCAGCGTTCGGGTTCCGGGTGGACGCGATCCGGTTCTACCACTACCATCCCCTCCCGCCGGCCTTCGAGGCCGAGTACCCCTCCCTCTTCCGGGAATTCGCCGAGGGCCTGGAGACCACGGATTATGACTGGCGGGGGGCTGTCCTCTGCAACGCCATGGTGGTGCTGGCCCGGAAGGCCTGAAGCCGGCGCCGGTGGGTGTGGAAAAGACGTGCCGGAGGAGCCCGGGGGTTCATTCCGCCGGCAGCGAGTCCTTCAGGAGCTGGGAGAGGATGGTGCGGATCCCCTCCGGATCAATGAGGCCGGCGGTTTCGGAGGAGAACTCCCATGTTGCCGCCTTCCTGAACCGGGCCGGGATCCTGATGTTCGGGGGATCCTCGAAGGAGAGGACCCGGGGCATGATGAGAAACATCTCCCTGCTCTCGTAGGCCCGCTCCGCCTCTTCCCCGCTCATCAGTTCCTCGTGGAGCTTTTCCCCCTCCCGCTTCCCCACGATGTCCACCCGGATGCGGTCGGGATCGTGCCCGAACCTGGGTGCCAGTTCCCGGATCATCACGTCGGCCAGGTCCGTGATCCGGATGGCCGGCATCTTCAGGATGAAGATCTCCCGTCCCTGGGCAAGGGTTCCTGCCTTCAGGATCAGGTCGGTGGCCGCCGGTATGTCCATGAAGAAGCGGGTCATCCCCGGGTCGGTGACGGTGACGGGGCCCCCCTGCTCGATCTGCTTGGAGAAGAGGGGGATCACCGACCCCCGTGAGTTCAGGACGTTCCCGAACCGGACGCTGGAGAAGATCGTCCTCTTGTCGCCCCGGTAGTAGTTCGCCGAGATGGTGAGCCGCTCGGCCAGGAGTTTCGTTGCCCCCATCACGTTCGTGGGGTTCACGGCCTTGTCGGTGCTCACGTTGATCACCTTCTCCACCCCCTTCACGAGGGCGGCATCCAGGACGTTCTGGGTCCCGATGACGTTCGTCTTCACCGCGTCGAAGGGATTGAACTCGCAGAGGGGCACGTGCTTTAAGGCTGCCGTGTGGAAGACGATGTCCACATCCTCGAAGGCCATCATCAGCCGGTCCTTGTCCCGGATATCGCCGAGGAGTACCCGGACCCGGCGGGTGTTCAGTTCATGGTCCAGGTCAAAGAGCCCTGTCTCGTTGTTGTCAAAGATCCGGATGATGGCGGGCTGGAAGGCCAGGAGCTTCCGCACCAGTTCCCTCCCGATGGAGCCCACGCCACCCGTCACCAGGATCTTCTTTCCCCGGTAAAAGTCGTTCTTCATGTCATGCGTCTCCGTCGTAACATCTTCTCATTGCCGCCATCACGAACTCCGCATCCGCCTCGGGGAGGCCGGGGTGGAACGGGAGGGAAAGGATCTCCCTGGCCACCTTCTCGGTGACCGGCAGGTGCGACCGGTCCCCCCGCACGTCATGGTGGAACCGGGTCAGGTGGGCCGGGGGGAAGTAGACCTTGGTCATGATCCCTTCCGCCTCCAGGCATGAGGCAAGGGTTTCCCGGTCCCGGCACAGAACCGGGAACATCTGGTACACGTGGCGGTACCCTGCAGGGACGTCCGGGACCGTGCACTCGGGCACGTCCTTCCGGATTCCCTTCCGATAGAAGTCCGCCGCCTTCTTCCGCCCCCTGATGAGGGACTCCACCCTCCGGAGCTGGGAGAGCCCCAGGGCCGCCGCCATGGTGGGCAGCCGGAAGTTGTACCCCAGGGCCACGTAGTCCATGGCCCCGCAGGTGGAGAAGTAGTCGCCGGTCTCCTCCCTCCCGTGGGACCGGAGGAGCTTCAGCCGTTCCGCAAGCTCCGGGGAGTCCGTGACCATGGCCCCGCCCTCGCCGGTGGTGATGATCTTGTTCTGGCAGAAGGAGAGCATGGCAGAGTCCCCGTAGCTCCCCACCTTCTTCCCGCCTACCTCTGCCCCGAAGGCCTCGGCAGCGTCCTCTATGAGAACGAGATCATGATCCGCAGCGATCTCGGAGAGCTCCCGGATCCGGCACGGACACCCCGCGTAATGGATGGGGAGCAGGGCTTTCGTCCGATCGGTGATCTTCTCCTGCACGTCCCCCGGGTCAAGCCCGAACGTTTCCTCCTCGATATCGGCAAAGACCGGCGTTGCTCCGACAAAGAGGGGTGCATTCGCGGTGGCCACGAAGGTGAAGGACGGGACGATCACCTCGTCGCCGGATCCGATGCCGTGGGCCGCCAGGGCCGCGTGGAGTGCGGACGTGCCTGAGTTGAAGGTCACGGCACACCGGTTCGCGGTGTACCGTGCCAGCTCCGCCTCGAACTCGGTGATGGAGGGTCCCGATGACCAGCTCATCCCCGACCGGATCACCGTCTCGACCGCCCGGAGATCAGACTCGTCCCAGTCGATCCGGAAGAGGGGGATCCTCCAGCTCATCCCGTCTCCTCCGTCATCCTCCGGATCTCCTCCTCCCTGAGGGCCCGCTGCACCCGTGCGGGAACGCCGTAGGCGACGACGTTCGCCGGGAGATCCCTGTTCACCAGGCTGTGGGCCCCCACGATGGTGTTCTCCCCGATGGTCACGCCGGGCATGACGACCGTATGGGAACCGACCCGGCAGTTCCTCCGGAGGAGGACAGGCCCCTTCCGGCTGTCGATCGTGGAGACGGAATAGATGGAGCAGTGGGAGCCCACCTGGACGAAGTCCTCGATGGTCACGCCATGGAGCGCATTGATGTAGGAGAAGGCACCGATATCGGTGTAATTCCCGAGCCGGAGGTGCTCGGAATGCCGGACGAGCCAGTGGTACCGGGTCAAACGGCCCTCTTCAATGACAGGATGCTCCCAGTCGGTAACGCGCATCCGCATCCTCAGGTACTCTCGGTCCGGGGAAATAAATACCTTCACCCGTCGGGAAACACGGGGATCCGGCCCTGCCCGGGCCTGTTCCGGATCGGGATCCCCTGCGGGAGGGGTCCGTCAGTACCCCAGCCGCTTCTGGATGAGCTCCTCATCCAGGGGGAGGGTGCGGAGGACCTCCACGATCCGCTCGCCGGCATGCCCGTCGCCGTAGGGGCTGGTGCTTCCGGCGAGGAGTTTCCGGAAGGCATGATCCGAGAGAGCCCGTTCGATCCCCCGGCAGATAGCCGCCCGTTCAGGGGGAACGTCGATCACATTCTTTCCCCGGTCCCTCCCCTCCTGGCGGGATCCGATGTTCACAGCCGGGAGACGGAGGGAAGCGGCCTCGATGATCCCGGTGCTGGAGTTCCCCACCAGGACATCGGCCGCCCGGAGGAGGCCCAGGAACTCTCTCCGGGGGATGTTCCGGAAGGCATGGATGAGGGGACGGTGCAGGTGGTCCTGGATGACCCGTATCATCCTCCTGCCGCCGGCATCCGCGTTGGGATACACGACCACCGTCAGGTAGCCCAGATCCGAAACGGCCTCCAGGGTGGCCTCCATCTGGTCCCCTGCCCGGTCGCTCTCCAGGCTCACCGGATGCTGGATGACGAGCACCAGCGGATGCTGCACCGGGAGGCCAAGGGCGGTCATTGCATCCACGGGATCCATCCCCTCTTCCCCGAGGATCTCGTCCAGGGACGGTGCCCCGACCACAAAGACTCGGGATGGATCCTCGCCCAACCGACGGATCCGCTCTGCCGCCTGCTCCGTTGCGGCGAAGTGGATGTGGGCCAGCTTCGTGATGGCATGCCGCACGTGTTCATCCACGGTGGAGGTGATCTCTCCCCCGTGGACGTGGGCAACGGGGATGGAGAGGTAGGTGCCCACGACGGCCCCGGCCAGCATCTCGGCACGGTCCCCGAGGAGGAGGATCACGTCCGGCCGGATCTCCTCGGTCACATCCGTGAGGCCGCTGATACACTCCCCGGTGAACCGGGCCATGGCGCCCTTGGTATCCTCCTCGTACGTGGCCCTGACACTGATGGGGGAGTACCCGTCCTGTTCGATGAGATCTATGGTCTTCCCGAACTCGGGCATCAGGTGCATGCCGGTGGCGGCAACGGCCAGCTCCAGCTCCGGGTCCTCCCGGATCCGCCGGAGGACCGGGCGCATCAGGCCGTAATCGGCCCGGGTGCCGGTCACGGAGAGGATCTTCCTCATGCCACCATGTCCCAGGTGAGGAGGGTATCCTTCGGGATGGCCACCCGGCTCTTCCTGCCCAGGAAGGAGTCCAGGTAGGCGGGGGGGATCCCTATCCCCGGCCGCTTTGCCGCGATCATGCCGGGCCCCAGGGTGGTCCCCCTGGGGATGTCCCGTGCAGCCACGAGGCTCCTTCTTGCCGCCGCCCGCATCTCCCGCTCCTCTTTGCCGATCACCTTTACGCCGGTCCCGAGGCCCTCCTCCACCTCCCGGAGGAGACGGGTCATCTCCCCGAACTCCCCGGGCTCCAGGGATGCCCGGTGATCCGGGCCCGGGAGATCCCGGTCCAGGGTCAGGTGCTTCTCGATGACGCAGGCGCCCAGCGCCAGGGCTACGAGTGGAGCCGTGATCCCCAGGGTGTGGTCCGAGAAGCCCACGGGAAGGTCGAAGGCAGTCCGGAGGGTCGGGATCACCCGGAAGTTGACACCGCTGAGGGGTGCCGGGTAGCGGGTGACGCAGTGGAGGAGGATCAGGTCCGTGACCCCCTCTCCCCGGATCACCCGGATGGCCTCTTCGATCTCCCCCATTCCCGCCATGCCGGTGGAGAGGATCACCGGTTTCCCCTTCCGGGCGATATGCCGGAGGAGCGGGGTATTGGTCAGTTCCCCGCTCGCGACCTTGTACGCGGGGACCCCGATCCGTTCCAGGCTGTCGGCACTTTCGGCATCGAAGGGAGAGGAGAGAAAGATGAGGCCCCGTTCCCGTGCATATTCGGCCAGGTGCTCCAGGTCATCACCCGCCATTTCAAGGGACCGGAGCATCCCCCGCTGGGTTTCCTGGTCCCGCTTCCCCCTCTTCTGGTAGCCGGCCTTCGCTGCCCCGGGCGTTGCCAGGTCCTCGGCGCGGAAGGACTGGAACTTTACGGCATCGGCCCCGCCATCGCGGGCCGCCTGGATCAGCCGCTCGGCCAGCCGGGGGTCCCCGTTGTGGTTCACCCCCGCCTCGGCGATCAGGAAGCAGGGGGCTTCCTCGCCGACGCTGCGGTCCCCCAGGAGTATCTGTCTCACCATGCGTTCACCGGGACCTTCCCTGGTACGTGGAGGTCAGGGGATCCCCCTCCATCAGGTGCTCGACGTGCCGCAGGTCCTCGGGCGTGTCCACGCTGCAGGTCTCGAAAGGGGTCTCCACCATCCGGATCCGGTAGCCGTGCTCCAGGATCCGGAGCATGTCCACTGACTCGATGATCTCCAGGGGCGTGGGGGGGAGTTGCGTGTAGCGGAAGAGGAAGTCTCGCCGGAACGGCATGATGCAGACCTGCCGGTAGCCGGTGACGGGTTTCCCGTACTTCTTCCCTGAGGGGATGGGTTCCCGCGAGAAGTAGAGGGCGTTTCCCTCACGGTCCACCACCACCTTCACCTCGTTGGGATCCCGGAAGTCCTCCGGGTCCCGGATCGCCGACATCAGGTTCACGCACAGGATGGAGCGGTCGGTGCGGAGGGGGCCAACGGCGGCATCGATCATCTCCGGCCGGACCATGGGCTCGTCCCCCTGGATGATCACAATGATCTCGCCGGGGATGTCCGTCGCGGCCTCCGCCACCCGGTCGGTGCACCGCTCGTGGCAGGCGGAGGTCATCACTGCCTCCCCTCCGAATCCTTTCACGGCGTCGGCAATCTCCCGGTCGCAGGTGGCCACGTAGACGGCATCCAGGGTCCGGGAGAGGGCGCACCGGCGGTACACGTGCTCGATCATGGGGAGGCCCAGGATCGGTGCCAGCGGCTTTCCCGGAAAACGGCTGGAGGCCATCCGCGCCGGGATGACCCCAATGGTCTTCACCGGCGGGCCCCCTTCACCGGCGGGAGCGGTTTCCACTTCCCTTTGCCGATGGTCTGGAGATCCCGCTGCAGGGTCCCGCCGAGTATCAGGGTGTCCAGGCTGTAGGCCAGGAACCGGTACCCCTCCTCCAGCCTCTTCACCGCGTCGGCAGGGGACGGCTGTACGGCGTGGAACCCCGGGGCCACGCCGGGGTAGTCCGTCATGGTGGTGCGGATCCGTTCAATGGCCCCGAGGAACTCGGGGCGGGAGAACTCCCCGGGGATTCCCAGGGACGCGGAGAGATCGTAGGGCCCCACGATGAAGGCGTCGACGCCCGGTACCGTGAGGATCTCGGCCATCTGTTCCACCGCCCGGATATGCTCGATCTGCACGACCACGAGCGTGTCCCGGGCATTCCAGTCCCGGTAGGCATCGAAGTGGAGGCCGTACCCCTGCGCCCTCCCGTATCCCACCCCGCGGAATCCCTCCGGCGGGTACTTCACCGATTTCACCGCCTGTTCCGCCTCAGCCCGGGAGTTCACCATGGGGACGATGACCCCGTGGGCACCGGCGTCCATCACCCGCTTGATCACGGTGGGGTCGTTCTCACCCACCCGGACCAGGGGAACGCACCCCCGCAGCTCGATCACCTGGATCAGCTGCATGCACTCCCCCAGGGTGATGGCGCTGTGCTCCATGTCAATGGTCAGCCAGTCAAACCCGATCCCCGCCATGATCTCACCGATAGCCGGGTGCCCCAGGGTGATCCAGGAACCCAGCGTGACCTCCTTCCGGTGGATCCGGTCCTTCAGCCCCATGGCGTCAGCCCTCCCCCTGTGCTTCCTGGTCCAGCTCTTTCTGGACCTCCTTGAAGCAGTCCAGAATCCCCTCGCTGATGTCCACGTACGTGGGGAGGTTGTACCGGAGGGGCACGTCAGCGGTGAAGGCGTAGGGGGTGCGGATGTAGTGCTGCCGGGAGGACCGGGCATAGGTGACGGTGATCTTCCGGCCGAGGATCTCCTCCACCATGTCGAAGAACTCCTTCATCTTCATCCGCTGGTGGCCGGTGAGGAGGACAGCTTTGTTGGCACAGGCGGGGTCCTGTGCGATGCGGACCGTCTCCCGGGCGGCATCGTTGATGTGGATGTACTCCCGCACCGCCTCCGGGGAGCTCTCGTAGTGGAACTTCCCCGAGGTCAGGAGCTCCCGGCAGACGGTGTTGATGAAGTTCCAGTGGTTGGCCTCCCTCCCGTAGAGGCTCCCGTACCGGAGGATCGTGTACTCCAGCCCGAACTCCTCCTGGTAGGACTTGCAGAGGGATTCACCGGTCTGCTTTGAGATCCGGTAGAACGATCCCCGGTTGCCGGAGACGTAGACGGAACTCGCGAAGAGGAACCGCCGGACGCCGCAGTCCAGGGCCGACTGGAGGCAGTGGGTGGTCCCCACCACGTTCACCTCCATCGTGGTGACAGGCATCGTCTTCGCCCGGTCGATCTCGGCGATGGCTGCCGTGTGGAAGACCAGGTCGGATCCCTCCATGGCCTCCCTGAGGTGGTCCGTGTCCAGGATGTCCCCCTTCACGAACTCCGCACGGGAGAAGACCTCGCCATTCAAGGACCGGGGGTCCGGCGGGGCCCTGTCATAGAGGACCGTCTCGAATCCCTGCTCCAGCAGTTCCTTCACCAGGTACCGCCCCAGGAAGCCGGCACCCCCGCTCACGAAGGCCCTCATCGTCCTCTTCCCTCCAGGGCCGAGAGCAGGTGCTCCACCGCCTCGTCCTCCATTGCGGCCCGGGATTCAACTGTGTTCGATGCCACGTGGGGTGTGGCGATGACCTGGGGGCAGGCCAGCAGGGGACCCCGGTACGGCTCGGACTGGAATACGTCGAGGCCTGCACCGGCAACGGTACCATTGCGAATGGCACGGAGGAGGGCATCCTCATCGATCAGGGAACCACGGGCGGTGTTGATGATGATCACTCCCGGCTTGATAGAATGAAATGCTTCCTCATCCAGTATAGGCTTTCCTGACGCCGGCGCCGTGGCGTGGAGGGAAACGATATCCGACTGCGCCAGCAGGTCCCGGAGCAGCTCCTTCCGCTCCCACGCAGGCCCCGTTTCCGGCGGCGGGGCAATGTCGTGGTACAGGATCCGGCAGCCGAAGGGTTCCAGGAGCCGAACCACCTGCCGGCCTATCCGGCCAAGGCCGATGATGCCGACGGAACGCCCCTCCAGCATGCCGCCCGGGTCCCCGATCTCCTTCCCGTCCCTCATGGCTCGGTCCCGCCGGGGGATCTGCTTCAGGCAGGCCAGCATGATGGCTAGGGTATGCTCCGCAACGGCATGGACCGGTGCATCCCGGGTAACGAGGACGGCGATCCCCCGTTCCCGGGCCGCGGCCAGGTCAATGGAGTCGGTCCCGGATCCCACCCGGGAGATGGCCCGGAGGGACGGCGACGATTCCAGCACCCGGCGGGTGAACGGCTCTGTCCCGGCGATGACCCCCTCCGCACCCTGGAGGGCCCGGATCAGTCCGTCCTCGGTGAGCCGTCGCCCCGAGGTGTTGCAGAAGAGGATGGAGGCCCGGTCCCTGAGGCGCCCCGGGGCCCGGCCCCCGGACCCGAAGGAACGGATGGTAACCGCGATTCCGGGTTTTCCCATGGCAATAGGTTTTCCTTGCTGCCCTCTTGATGGTTATCCCCTTCCCCGGGGGGTTATCCCCGTCCGGGAAGGTTTTAGTAGAAATACGGTCCACACTGGAGCAAACGGGAACCTGGCAATGACCGATGGCAGCGGGAAGGCCCCGTCCACGATTCTTTTGATCCCCCCGCACCCATCCCTGGTCCGCCGCATCGCTGACGGTTCCACCGGGGGGCGCCCTGCCGGGTGGATGTACCTGGGCGGCGATCCGGTGGCGGCCTACCGGATGCAGGAGGCCTTCGGTCCGTCGGTTCCCAGGATCGGGATCACCGCCACGCTGCAGGAGACGGCCCGCCGCCACCGGCAGGCGTACGTTGACTTCATCGGGGGACTCTCGCCCCAACCCTGTTCCCTCCCCTGGCTCCTCTCGTCCCTCTCGGAGAAGAATCCCTTCGCCTCGTCCTTCTACCTCTCCTTCTGCTCCATCGCCGCCTGCCGGGAGCAGCTGGGGAAGGCCACAGGCACCGTTGTCGTGGTCTGCGGTTCCCCCGGGATCCGCGAGGCCCTCGCCGGTGCCCTGGCGGGACAGGGATACGGGGACGTCCGGTGCGAGGGTCAGTTCCCTCATCCCCTGCTCGGCAGGATCCATCCCGGCCTCACCGGTGCCGCCCGGCATGGGTGGTTCGCCATGCGTTACCTGGGGAGGATCCTCCTGGCCCGCCTCTACCACCGCCTGGTCCCGGCAGGGGCCGGGGGACGGCCCGGCACGGTGTACCTCCACGCGTGGACGGACCGGCGATCGTTCCGGACATCCGGATCCTACTGGGATATCTTCTACGGGGAGCTGGTTCCCATTCTCTCAACGGCGGCGCCCTGCTGCTACCTGATTGACGTGCTTCCCACCATGGGCTACCTGCCGGCCCTCCTCCATCTGCGACGGCTCCAGGACCGGGACCACGTCCTCCAGGAGTACTTCAATATGCCGATCGATATCGTGGAGGCGATCCGGGCCGCACGGGAATCGTACCGGGGCCTGGGCACGGTCCCCCCGCTGGAAGGGATCCCGGCCGGTCCCCTTATTGCCGAGGACATGGCTGCCGATGCCGCCACCACCCGGCAGGCCCAGTCGTACCTCGGTTTCCTGGCGGGGCGCCGCCTGGCCGCCTCCACCCCCATAGGCGCCTTCGTGTACACCTTCGAGAACCAGATCTGGGAGAAATGCATCCTCGCCGGCATCCGGGAGGGACGGCCCGGCATCCGTACCGTCGGGTATGCCCACGCCATCGTCAATGCCAACAACTTCTCCTACAGCTACTCGCGGCGGGAGGAGCCCTGCACACCCCTCCCGGACCTGATTCTTGCAAACGGCGAGGAGTCCCGCCGGGTCCTTGCCGCGGCCGGGTTCCCGCCGGACCGGATCCGGGTGGGCGGGGCCCTCCGCTACGGGGGAATCCCCGACCAGGGACAGGCCCGTCCGGTGCAGGGGAGGACCGTTGTCCTGGCCGGTTCCGTGAGTATCCCGAGGACCATCGAGCTGGTGACGAAGGCTGTCCTCGCGTTCCGGGAGGATACGGATCTTCCGGTCCGGATCAAGTGCCACCCCACCCTGCCGTTCCGCTACCTGGAGGGCCGGGTCCCTCCTCTCCCGCCACACTTCTCCCTTGCCGACGGGCCTCCCCAGGACCTGCTGGACGCGGCCGGCCTCCTCCTCTACACGGAGTCCACGATGGCGGTCGAGGCGGCTGCAAGGGGAATCCCCGTGATCCACGTGAAATCCGACTGCACCATTGACATCAACATCTTCGAGAATGTACCCGGTGTCCCTTCCGTCAGCTCACCGGAGGAACTCCGGGCCGTGGCAAAGGATCTCCTGGAGCACCCGGAGACGGACCTCAGGGAGGTCAGGGAGTACATCACCGGCCTGTTCGGCCCGGTGAATCCCCCGCTGATCCGGTCGCTGGTGGTCCCCGCGGATCTGCCGGGGGACCCTCCCCGTTCTGTTCCCTGATGGCCCGGAGATAGATGTCCCAGAAGGGGAGGTCCGGGGAACCCTCCTTCTTCAGGTAATCGTGCTGGTACCAGCGGTAGCGTTCGGGATCGATGGCAAGGCTGTCTGCCAGGGGGAAGGTCTCAGGCCGGTCCAGGCGGATCAGGGGCCGGCCCAGCCGCTCCGCCATGGTCTCGATCATGGGCCCCAGGATGTGCCGCCGGTAGTCCTCGTCGGTGAGGAAGAGGACGGGCTTCCGGAAGAGGACGGCAAAGTTCACCGCGGTACTGGCATGCAGGATCGTGAACTGCGACTCCTGGATCAGCTCCGGCGTCCTGCCCCGGATCACCGGCCGTTTCCCGAAGATCCGTTCAGGATCCGGGTACTCTGAGAGCGGATGGGCAGCCACCACGATCCTGGCCCCGCGGGTCTCCTCCAGGAAGGTGAAGAAGGCCCGGAGGCGGCGGTAGTAGTCATCCGCCCAGGGGTAGGGGGCCTCGCCGCTCCGGGCGATATCGGGGTGGTGGAAATCGTAGCCGTCGATGAAGACCGCCGTATGGTCCGTGGGGGCGAAGGGCCGGTCCCGCAGGGCCCGGTAGATGTCGTAGTCCATGGCGTGGAGCCAGACGGTGCGGGTCCCGGGCCCCACCGGGTAGGCCGTGTACCGGACCGGCTTCACCCCGCCGGCCAGCAGGATGTCCGCGGGGGCGATCCCTGCCAGGCGGTAGTGCCTCCGCAGGAGCGAGGTGAGGACCGCGTCGGGATACTTCCGGACCGAGAGGCCGGAAAGGTTATGGAGGATCCGGGAGAGGGTCCTGCCCACGTCCGGCGCCTTCCCGGGCAGGAGTTCCGGGAGCGCGTTAAAGGACGGGACCGCGTAGCGCACCCGGGCCCGGGAGAGGGCCCGGTAGATGAACGCGGTTGCCGCGGTGAAGCCGATGAAGCAGTTGACGAGGCATGATCTGTCCAGGCCGGCGACCGCCTCCTCCACCTCCCGCCGGGTCCGGAAGGAACGGACCACCGGGGTGGCCCCGTCCCCCGGCCGGTAGACACCCCCGGGTGTCCTGTGAAGGAGGGGGGAGAGGTTCCAGATCTCGGCCCGGTAACCGGCTCGGGTGAGGGTATCGATCCCCATCCGCCGGTGGTCCCGCTCCGTGAAGGCGGCCTCCCAGAGAAAGATAATCGTGGTCACGCCATGCATCGGTGCGATCCCTCCCGCCGGTGCCCGGGTTCTGCGGCCATCGCTTTTCAGGGCGCCGGGCCCTCTCCGCCCGCACTGCCCCGCTGCCCCACCACCCGCGCCGGCGATCCATGGGCAATGGAACCGGGGGGGATATCGCGGGTCACGACAGACCCTGCCCCGATGACACTCCCCCTGCCAATGGTCACATCCCGGGTGATCACGCAGTGGGCGCCGATCCAGACATCGTCCTCTATCGAGACCCGGCCCCCCCGGCACTCCTGCTCCCGGATGGGGCGGGCAGGGTCCGAGAATTCGTGGTCATAGGAGACCACGAGAGAATAGGGCCCGATCAGGACCTGGTCACCCACCCGGATCCCCTCACCGTAGGTGGCATCCAGGGTAACGAAGTTGTTGATCACCGAGGCACCGATGAAGATCCGCTCCGGCCTCTTCAGAATGGAGAACTTCCCGATGGTGCGGGGGGCAGATCCCGCTGCCAGGCGGCGGGTCCAGTACCGGCACCTGAGCCGGATCCCCGTCCGGCTGTCAGGGAGCACCGTGACCACCTGTTCCGCCACCTCGCCCAGGAATGTCCTGATCCCCATGCCGATCCCCGCTGCCGCGGGTCACCCCCTACCGGCCCTTCTTCCGGTAGTACTCCTTCACCCACCCGGCCATCCGTGCCACGCCCTCCTCCAGGGTGACGGTCGGTTCCCATCCCAGCCGGCTCCGGATCAGGTCGTACGAACCAAAGACGCCGTCCTGGTCCCGGGGTGTCCGGGGACCGATGGTGATGGGGTAGGTGCCCCGGCGGTGGCCGAAGGCCTCGGTGATGATGTCCAGGAGCTCGCTGACCAGCACTTTCCTCCCCGTGCAGACATTGAAGGTCCCTCCCCGGGACCGGGGATTCTTCAGGGCCAGGTCGATGGCCCGCATCACGTCATCGATGTACACGAAGTCCCGGAACCGGTCCAGGGGGCCTTTCACGAGGATGGGCTGGTTCTGGGCGATGTAGGCCATGTAGATACTGACCATCCCCTGCCTCAGGTTCTCCATGTTCTGGCCAGGGCCATAGATGTTGAAGAGCCGGAAGATGGTGGTGTCCAGGCCCATGTCAGCGAAGATGTTGATGTAGTACTCGGAGGCGGCCTTCCCGACACCGTAGAAGGATTTGGGCCGCACCGGGTCGGTCTCCACCCGGGCCGTGGAGGTCCCGTCCCCGTAGGCTGTCATGGATGAGGTGAAGATGAATTTCCCCACGCCATGGTCCAGGGACCATTTCAGAATGAGGAGCGTCCCCAGGGTATTTGTCTTCAGGTCATAGGCAGGGTTGTCGAAGGAGATCTCGCCGGAAGACTGGGCGGCCATGTGGATGACGCAATCGGCCTTCACGTCCCGGAGGCCACCGACAAAGGACTCGTCCGAGAGGTCCAGGGGGAGGAACCGGGCCCCGGCAGGAATGTTCTCGCGGAATCCGGTGGAGAGGTTATCCAGGATGGTGACCTCATTCCCTTCCCCCAGCAGCCGGTGCGCAATGTGGGAGCCAATGAATCCTGCACCGCCGGTGATCAGTACATGCATGAAACCAACCGCCACTCCCGTGTGGGAAAATCCACGATGGTATCAGATGTGAGAGATCGGCTATTATACTTTCCGGACTCGGGAGTGAAAACCCCGGAATCTGCGGGAACGGCGGAATCCAGCCCTGGGCTGGGCATCGAAGTGATTATCAGCTGCACCCGCCCACGCTCTTCCCGAGAACCATGGGAGACGGTCCCGGCCACTTCACCCTGATCCGCACCACCGTTGTGGCGGCCGGACGATCCCTCTTCCGCCTCATGGGAGTGGACCCCCACCGCTGGCTCTCCTCTGTCATGGACGAGAACGCATCCCTGATCCTGGCCGAGAAGCTCCGCCTGCTGGATGAGCCGGCCCGGCAGCTGGTCAGCGCCGAGGACGACCGGAGCCACTTCGGGGACATCGACCTGGAGGACAGGGGCCTCCAGACGGTGGTCCGCAGCTTCACCGTCGACCGGATCCTCTTCATCCGGGAGTGCCTCGCGGGCCGGCCGGCCGGACAGATGGCGGATCTGGGGGACACGAACGGGATCTTCCTCCGGTCCATGGGGAAAAACGGCATCAGCGTGAACATCAGCGGGAAAGCCGTCGCGATCCTCCACGGGAAGGGTCTGGATGCCATCCGTGCCGACATCGAGCACCTGCCCTTCCGGGACGGTTCCCTCCCGGTGCTCCTTCTCTTCGAGACCCTGGAGCATGTCCCCAATCCCATCCGGATGCTCAACGAGGCAGCCCGGGTCACCTCCGGTTCCCTGATCCTCTCTGTCCCGTACGTCACAAGGACGGAGATCCATCCCCGGCTCTATGATCCCACGAAACCCGTCCACCAGCACCACATCTTCGAGTTCAATCCCGACGACCTGCGCCGGATCGCCACCCACACCCCGTTCACCATTGAACGGACCCGGGTTGCCACGGTGATCGAAGGGAGAACCCTGCGGGGGCGGATCATCATTCCCCTCTGGCGTTTCCTGGAACGGGATATGTTCTGCGGGTGCTTCATTCGGTTCTACCTCTGCCACCTGGTGAAAGGACCCTGAACCCCTGTTCCTGCGGGCGCAGGGCAGGGAATCATGCGGGAATTACGACTATATAACCGGACACCCCCAACAGTACACGCTGATGCCATGGCCGCGTTCCGGGTACTCCTTGTCTATCCCAACCTCCAGATGGTGAACCTCCTCCCCAGCAATATCTCCATCCTCTCGGCCTGCCTGAGGGAGCGGGGGTACGAGGTCTCCCTCTTTGACACGACGCTGTACCCGGTGGAGGAGCAGTCCATTGACCAGCGGCGGGTGGAGTACCTCCAGGTGCGTCCCTTTGACCTGGAACGTTACGGGATCCGGTACAAGGAAACGGACGTCTTTTCCGACTTCGTGGAGAAGGTACGGTCCTACCGGCCCGATCTCATTGCCATCACCATGGTGGAGGACACGTACCCCCTGGCCCTCCGCCTGATCCGTTCCCTGGGAACGCGGGAGATACCGGTGATCGCCGGCGGTGTCCACGTCCTCCTCAACCCGGAGGAGATCCTCCGCCGGCCTGAGATCGACATGATCTGTTTCGGCGAGGGCGAGGAGGCCCTCCCGGAGGTCTGTGAACGGCTGGCCGCCTGCGGGAACCCTGCCGGGATCCCGAATATCTGGACAAAGGGGGACGGCGGGATCGATAAGGCACCCATGCGCCCTCTGGTGGACCTGGATGCCATCCCGTACAACGATTTCACCCTCTTTGAGGAGGCCCGGTTCTTCCGCCCCATGCAGGGCAGGGTCTTCCGCATGATCCCCATCGAGGTGGACCGGGGATGCCCGTACCACTGCACCTTCTGCGCAGCACCCTCCCTCCGTGCCCTGTACAAAAAGGAGTGCGGGGGGCAGTACTTCCGGGTGAAGACCAACAACCGGATCATCACGGAACTGGAATCCCAGGTGGAGAAGTACCGGGCCGAGTACATCTACTTCAACTCGGAGACGTTCCTTGCCATGAACACCGGGCGGTTCCGGGAGTTTGCCCTCCTCTACAGGGAGCGGATCCATCTGCCCTTCTGGTGCCAGTCCCGGGTCGAGACCATCACCGACGAGAAGGTGCAGATGCTGGAGGAGATGGGCTGCGACCGGATCTCCGTCGGGATCGAGCACGGGAACGAGGAGTTCCGGAAGCGGGTCCTCCGGAAGCACTTCACCAACCGCCAGGTCCTGGACGCCTTCACCGTCTTTGCCCGGCACCGGATACCGGTCACGGTGAACAACATGATCGGGTTCCCCGGCGAGACCCGGGAGCTGGCCTTTGACACGATCCGACTGAACCGGGCCCTCAGTGCCGACAGCACCAACTGCTTTGCCTTCAAGCCGTACCATGGCACCCACCTCCGGGAGGTGGCGATCCGGGAGGGATACCTGAAGGACGACGACCCGGTCCAGACCCTTGTCGAGTCCACCCTGGACATGCCCCAGTTCCCGAAGGAGGAGATCAACGGCCTCCTCCGGACGTTCCCCCTCTACGTGAAGTTCCCTGAGGAGCGGTTCCCCGAGATCCGGAGGGCAGAGGCCAATACCGAGGAGGGAAACCGGGCGTTCCACGAGCTGGCCACGGAATACCGGCGAACGGTCTGGGGGATCCAGGAGCCTTCATGAGCAGAGGTACGGGGCCGGGGGCGGCCTGTCGGTACCGGCGGGACAATCCGTGCCATCTGCCTGTCTATTTCCGCGGGGGGATCCCGGTTGGCGCGTGACAACCTGTTCCGGGCCATTGTCCTGGATTTCGACGGCGTGATCCTTGAATCCGTGGGTGTGAAGACGGAGGCCTTCCGCACCCTTTTTTCCGACGTCCCGGAGCACGTGGACGAGATCGTGGACCACCACCGTGAGAACACGGGAGTTTCCCGGTTCGACAAGTTCCGGTACATCTACGCACACATCCTGAATCGTGATCTTTCTGACAGGGAATTCGACCGGCTCAGTGCACGGTACCACGAGCTGGTGATCGGCGGTGTCCTGGCCTCACCCTACGTCACAGGGGCGGAGGCGTTCCTGGAGCGGTTCTCCCGCAGGGCCCCCCTCTACGTGGTCTCGGCCTCTCCGGAAGGGGAACTCACCGACATCATCATGCAGCGGGGGATGGCGCGGTACTTCCGGGGCATTTTCGGGGCTCCCCGGAGGAAGGTGGACTGCATCCGGGTGATCCGGGAACAGGAACACCGGGATCCCCCGCAGGTCCTCTTCGTGGGCGACGCGCTGAATGATTACCGCGCGGCCCGGGAAGCGGGCGTGCCCTTCGCTGCGCGGGTCCATCCCGGGGAGCCTGATCCGTTCACCGGAAAGGAAGGGATTGTGGCCGTGGTCCGGGACCTGGAAGGGCTGGGCCGGTTCCTGGAGGGGAGAGTGCCGTGATCCGGATCTCCCGGTCCCTCCGGCCGGATTCCCCCCTCTACCCCGGCACCCCGCCACCCGCGGCGGTGCCGTACCGGTCCCTTGAGAAGGGTGACTCCTCCGGTTCATCACTGATCACGGTCCATTCCCACTCCGGAACCCATCTGGATGCACCCCGGCACTACTGCCCCGGGGGTGCCGCCACCGATGAGGTCTGCGGTTCCGAACTGGTCCTGGAACCGGCCCTGTGCGTGGACATTCCCCGGCAGGGAGATCAGCCGATCACGGCTGGGGATGTGGGCACAGCGGTCCGGGATCTCCGGGGCCTCCGGGCGCTCCTGATCCGGACCGTCTCAGCCGGTGGGAACGGTGCTGCCCGCCCTGTGGCAGGGTACCCCTGGATCGACCCGTCGGTCCCCCCCTTCCTCCGAAAGAAGTGCCCCTCCCTCTGCCTTCTGGGGGTCGATACCCTCTCCATTTCATCGCCGCTCCACAGGGAGGAGGGCAGGGCCTGCCACCGCGCCTTCCTCTGCGGGTCCCCCCCCGTTCTCCTCCTGGAGGACCTGGACCTCTCTCAGGTGCCCTGGACCGGCCGGACGGGGCGGCTCCGGATCCTTCCGTGGCTCCATGCGCCCCTGGACGGGGTTCCGGTGACGGTGTTCCTGGAGGATGCAGGCGGATCCCCCGCACCCTGATAAAACCCGGGACGAGGCGGCCATGGCACGTAGAAGGTTATCAGATCCGGGCACCAACGGAACTGGGGAGCCGCCTGGCATGAACCTCTGCATCATCGGCGATGGCCGGTCCATCCATACCCAGCGGTGGGCGGAGTACTTCGGCCAGAACCACCAGGTCCACCTGATCACCTACGACCCCGTGGGCCGCACCCTCCCCGGCGTCACCGAGCACGTAATTCCCTCGCTCTCCGGCAACCTCTGGCTCTCCTTCTGGCCCCGGCACCTGCGGATCCGGCGCCTGATCCGTGAGATCGACCCGGACCTGGTCCACGCCCACTTCATCACCAAGTACGGGTTCCACCTGCCTGATGACGGGAAGCGCCCGATCCTTGTCACCGCGTGGGGGGACGATATCCTGATCCTTCCCCCGAAGAGCCGGCTGATCCGGCACTTTACCTGCAAGGTGCTGGAGCGGGTGGACCGGATACATGCCGTGTCGGAGCACCTCCGTCAGCGGATCATCGCTGACTACGGGATCCCGCCGGAGAAGATCCGGCATGTGCCCTTCGGGATCGATACCACCGCCTTTTCGCCGGATCACCGGGACTATACCCGCGGGAATCCCGTCACCGTCTTCTCCAACCGTGGGTTCTTCCCGGTCTATGACAGCACAACCCTGGTGGACGGATTTGCCAGGGCGCATGCCGCGGAACCAGGCATCCGCCTGCTCCTGAAGGGTGATGGGCCCGAGGAGCAGATGATCCAGGCGCATGTCAGTGACCTGGATCTCGACGGCCCCGTCACCCTTGCCCCCCGGACCGGTTACGACCGGGTCCCCGCCGACCTCCGGGGCGCCGACCTCTTCGTCTCCACGGCCACGTCGGACGGGACCCCGGTCTCCCTCCTGGAGGCCATGTCCTCGGCGCTGCCCTGCATCGCCACCGACGTGGGGGGCGTCCCCGAATGGATCCGGGATGGTGAGAACGGCCTCCTGATCCCCCCCCGGAACCCGGGAGCCCTGGCCGGGGCGATCCTACGGCTGGTCCGGGACCCGGATCTTCGCCGTGCCCTGGGGACCCGGGCGCGGGAGACGGTCCTGGCCCGCGGGGACTGGCAGGTTTTAATGCAGGGCGTGGAAGAAGAGTATGAGGAACTGGCGGGGCGAACACGATGAGATGGGACGGCACACGCGTGCTGGTCACGGGCGCCGGGGGTTTCATTGGCAGCCACCTGGTGGACGCGCTCCTGGAACGGAATGCCGACGTCACCGCCTTCGTCCGCTACAATGCCCGCAATGACTGGGGGATGCTGGAGGAGCGGGCCGGTGAGTACGGCGACCGGCTCAGGGTGGTGCTGGGCGACGTCACCGACGCCTCCAGCATCGCCGCGGCCGTGGAAGGGAAGGAGATCGTCTTCCACCTGGCTGCCCTCATCGGGATCCCCTACTCCTACGTGGCGCCGGGATCCTATGTCGATACCAACGTGAGGGGAACGCTCCACGTCATGGAGGCGTGCCGCCGCGCCCGGGTGGAAAGGGTGGTCCACACCTCCACCTCCGAGGTGTACGGGACGGCGGTGTACACGCCCATTGACGAGCGGCATCCCCTCCAGGCCCAGTCTCCCTACTCGGCGAGCAAGATCGGGGCCGACAAGATCGCCGAAGCCTACTGCTGCTCCTTCGGGGTCCCGGTGGCCACCCTCCGGCCGTTCAATACCTTCGGCCCCCGCCAGTCGGCCCGGGCTGTGATCCCCACCCTGATCACCCAGGCCCTGACCTCTGACACGATCCGCCTCGGATCCCTCGCACCGGTGCGGGACCTCACCTACGTCGAGGATACCGTCCGTGCATTCCTGCGGATGGCGGAGGTGGACGGGGCCGTGGGGAGGGTGATCCACACGGGGACCGGCCGCGGCGTCTCCATCGGCGATCTCGCCGCCCGCATCATCTCCCGCGTGAATCCCGGAGCCACGCTCGTTGAAGAAGAGTCCCGGGTCCGCCCGGAGGGAAGCGAGGTGATGCAGCTTGTCTGCGATCCCACCCTTGCCGGGTCCGTGCTTGGATGGAAGCCGCAGGTCAGCCTGGAAGAGGGGCTGGACCGGACGATCGCCTGGATCAGGGAACACCTGGGTGCCTACAAGGCATCCCTCTACGCGGTGTAGGAGTTTCCGATGCAGGCCATCATCCTTGCAGGGGGCCGGGGCAGGCGTCTCCTGCCCTACACCACTGTACTCCCCAAGCCTCTGATGCCCATCGGAGACCACCCGATCCTGGAGGTGATTCTCCGGCAGCTGGAGAGGTCCGGTGTTGAGGACGTGATCATCAGCACCGGCTACCTGCACGAGCTGATCCAGGCCTACCTTGCCGGCACCCCTCACCCTGGCCTCCGGATCCGGTGCAGCCACGAGGCAGAGCCCCTTGGCACGATAGGACCCCTCCACCTGATTCCCGACCTGGCCGACACCTTCATGGTAATGAACGGGGACATCCTCACGGACCTGGACTACCGTGCCCTGATACGGGCCCACCGCGAGAAGGGGGCCCTCGCCACCATCGCCACCTGCACCCGCCAGGTGAAGGTGGACTTCGGGGTGCTGGAGCATGACAGTGACCTGAGGATCCGCGGGTTCCGGGAGAAGCCAGACTACCGGTTCGATGTATCCATGGGTATCTACGTCTTCCAGAAGGAGATCCTCTCCCGGGTTCCCCGGGGAAAGCCCTTCGGGTTTGACCAGCTGATGCTGGAGATGGTCCGGCGGGGGGATCTGGTCTTCAGCTATCCCTTTGACGGCCACTGGCTGGACATCGGGCGACCGGACGACTATGCCAGGGCCATGGAGGAGTTCGGGGAGTTCCGGGAGCGGTTCCTGCCATGAGGGTGCTCGTCACCGGGGGGAGCGGGTTCCTCGGCGGCCACCTGACCCGGACCCTCCGGAGCCTTCCCGGCATGGGCGTGGAGGTGATCTGCCACGCGCACCAGACGGTCCCGGAGCCCGCGGCCGGCGTCACCGTCCTGCGGGCAGACCTCCTGGACCAGGGGGAGACGGACCTGCTGGTCCGGAGGGCATCCCCCGATGCCGTCGCCCACCTGGCGGGGAGAAACCGGGGGAGCCTGGGCCAGCTCCTGGAGGCCAACGTCGTGGCCACCGGGCACCTGCTGGAATCCCTCCGGTCCCTGGCACCGGGCGCCCGGGTGGTGGTGGCCGGGTCCTCCGCAGAGTACGGGGCATCGTCCCAGGATCCCATCACGGAATCGGCTCCCCTGCTCCCGGCCGGGAACTACGGGGTAGCAAAGGCCGCCCAGGACCTCCTGGCCCGGGCTGCGTTCCGGGTCCACGGGCAGCCGGTGGCGGTGGCCCGGCCCTTCAACCTGATCGGGCCGGGCCAGTCACCGGACTTTGTCTGCGGATCCATCGTCTCGCAGGTGGCGGCCATAGAGAAGGGAGTGTGTGACCGGCTCCAGCTGGACGAGACCGGATCCCGGAGGGACTTCGTGGACTCCCGGGACGTGGCGCAGGCTATCTCGCTTCTCCTGCTCCACCCGGAGTTTGCCGGCCGGTGCGCAGGGAAGGCCTTCAATATCGGATCAGGGCGCAGCCACTCCGTGGCCGAAGTGATGATGCATCTTGAACGGATCACCGGCAGGAGCTACCAGGTGGATCTCCCGGTGACCCCTCCCCCCGTGGCGGTCCCCACCCAGCGGAGCGACAACCGGCTCATCATGGAAACCACGGGATGGTGCCCCTCTTTCAGCCTGACACAATCCCTCACGGACATGCTGGCGGTGGCCCGCCGCCCCTGAGCCTGATGATGCGGTCCCCCATGCGGCTGAATCCATCCGTTGTTTCCTGCCGGTTTTCCGGATATGCTGCGTACTCGTGAGACGCTCTTGGGGGGCTCCGCAAGCTCCGCCCCCCGCCGCGTGGGCATCCCCCCCTGTCGGTTGATCCCAACTGAAGCAGATACGGGGAGAAAACCGTTGTGGTGGTCCATCCTCTTGCCGGGGGGAGGGTCCGGGAGGGGGCGCGGCGAGCCCCCTCCCGCCGGCAGGATGTGGCAACACCGATATTTCTCACGAGGACCGGTCAGAGCACACCCATGTCAGCGAGCCGGGTGGGCAGGTACTCCTTGGTCACGAAGTCCAGGCCCCGGGCGGCAAAGGCCTGCTGCTCTGACTTCAGGTGCATCTCCAGCTGGAGCGAGATCTCCTTCTTCCAGTAGTCGGTGGCAAACCGGGGGTCCGTAAGCTCGGCTTTTAATGCCTCCACGTCCTTCTCCGTCAGCTGGTCGGAGGGGAGGTTGTAGACCCGGATGTCGGTGGGCTGGACCCCCAGGAACTTCGCCTCCGGGGTGGCCAGGAGCTCGGACATGTGGGCACTTTTTATGGCCCCGTAGGCCACCGACGCGTAGATCCGGTAGGACCAGGGATCGCCATCGGTGAAGACCACGACCGGCAGGTGGAACTGCTCGTTCAGCCGGTGGAGAAGCCGACGGGTGGACCGGGCCGGCTGCCCCTTCAGGTGAACCAGGATGGCGTGATAGTCGTCGTCGAACCCGTTCTCGATGAGCCGGGCGTACATCCCTCCTGTCTCGATGGCCACGACGAACTTCGCCGAGTGGTCCAAGAGCTCCACGGTCTCCAGGTTGTTGGGGATCTGGTACCCCGACTCCCCCACGTCGTCCCGGCAGTGGAGTATCCGCTCGCCGCGCCGGGTGGATTCCCTGATGCGCAGGGGGCCGAAGACGCCGGCCCCGTCCTCCTCGGGGCGGAGGTGGAACCCCTCGCGGGGGATGTCGGCGAGGATTTCAAGATCCTCCACCAGGTAATTGGATTCGTCCTGCGTCTCGAACTTGGCCCGCTTCCACCCCTCGGTGATGTAGTAGAGTTCCCTCAGCGTGGAGGACCGGT
>JAJRDC010000075.1 GCA_028678635.1 Methanomicrobiales archaeon | reverse complement strand
CAGGGCATGTACGCGTAGTGGACCGTGGGCCGGTAGACCGCCTTCCCTTCCTTCCACACCGTCCACCGGTCCGAGATGCCGAAGGCCTCCCCGTGCCGGATCACCATCCCCACGATCTCGCAGTCCGGGACCCAGGACCGGACCCAGGTGTTCACCCCCATCTGGGCCAGCATGATCTGGTTCTTCGGCCCCATGGGGGGGATGTGGGCCAGCGGCGGGAGTTCCTTCTCGTGGGTGCCCCACCCCATCTCGGCCGGGGCCGTCCCTTCCTCCCTGAGGCCCTCGATGGACCAGGTGCCCACGAACTCGTCCACCTCCTTGGGGTGGCAGGAGATCTGGGTATCCCGCTCCGAGCAGTGGATCACCTTCACCCCTACTGCCATGGCGAGTTCTGCGAACCTCCGGTCCCGGATCAGCCGCTTCAGCCGGGCAGGGTCTTCTGCCTTCCCGTCGGTGATCATCCGCTCCGCGATGTCGATCACCCCCTGCTTCGCGAAGTGGGAGATGAGCCCCGGGTTGGCGCCATGGTCCACGACACACGTGGGGGCATCCTCCCAGTCCTTTGTCAGCTCCCGCAGCCTCATCTGCCGGAAGTAGAGCGACTTCTCGTACGGGCTGGCCGTGAACCGCTCGCGGTAGGAGTCCCAGACCTCCACGGAGGTGTTCACATACCGCACGTCATGGTCGTGGCACCACTGCACGATCTCACAACAGTCGATGTTCCAGGCGAGATCGATGAGGAGCCCCCCGGGCGAGAGGTACTCGGAGAAGATGGTATCCAGGTTCTCCGGCGTGATCCTCTTCCGGAAGTACCGGAGACCCCTCTTTGTGAAAGGCTCCAGTTCCTTTGCCTTGTCCTCGAAATCAAGGAGGGTAATGTGGTCCAGCGGTATCTTTACGTGTTTCAGGAGGATCGGCAGCGTGCAGCGGCATACGGATCCGTACCCGAGGATGAGCACCCGGTTGCGGAACTCCAGGGGACGCATGATGAATGAAATTTTTGGAACCGAGATGCATCAATGTTGTGCATGGGCTCTCCCCATATCCTAAAACGAGGGGATACATCTATGAACCGGCGGGTTCCACCTCCCGCCCATGAAAGTACGTGAATCTCTCTCTCTCCTCCTCGCCGGGGTAATCGTCCTCTCGCTGGCCATGGCCTTCGTGGCCGGGTGCGCCACGGCCCCCACAGGCGGAGGGACACCCATGCCGACACCCGTCAGCGGGACCGTCACCACAACGCCCACCCCGCGTGCGGATCTTACTTCCTGCACCGCTGACTCTGACTGTGTCCCGGCCCAGTGCTGCCACCCCACCGGCTGTATCAACCGGGCATTCAAAGGGGTTTGCACTGTTGCCTGCACGATGAGCTGCGAGGGCCCCCTTGACTGCGGTGCAGGCCATTGCGGCTGCGTGGCCGGCCTATGTCAGGTAGTGGCAGGCCCGGCTGCCGAGGACCTCACCAACCAGAATTCGCCGCTGGCCGCCACGTTCTCGGACGGTGCCTCCCATACTCCCCTTGGGATGCCTGCCGCCGAGATAGGGCTTCAGCAGGTGACCGGGGGCCTCAGCGCCCCGATGATGCTGGTCGAGCCCCCTGATGGCAGCCACCGCCTCTTCATCGTGGACCAGATCGGGGCGGTCCGGGTGCTGGACGAGGCGGGAAAATTGCGCGAGAACCCGTTTCTGGACCTCCGGAGCCGGATGGAATCCCTGAATGCCGGGTACGATGAGCGGGGCCTCCTCTCCCTGGCCTTCCACCCGGATTATGCCGCCAACGGGCGCTTATACGTGTACTATACGGCTCCCCTTCGGAACGGGGCCCCTGCCGGGTGGGACAGTACGAACCGGCTCTCGGAGTTCCGGGTCTCCAACGACCCCAACATGGCTGACATGTTCTCCGAACTGATCCTCCTCCAGGTGGACAAGCCCTCCGCGAACCACAACGGGGGCCAGATCCGGTTCGGGCCCGACGGCTACCTCTATCTCCCGCTGGGGGATGGCGGAGGTGCGGATGATACCGGTCTCGGGCATACACCGGGCACCGGTAACGGCCAGGACATGGCGCAGATCCTGGGGAAGGTCCTCCGGATCGACGTGGATTCCCGGGCCGCGGGGAAGGAGTATGGTATCCCGGCCGACAACCCGTTCGTGAACGACACGGCCATCCCCCCCGAGATCTACGCGTCCGGATTCCGGAACCCGGCGTTCCTCTCGTTCGACGCGGGAGATGGCCACCGGCTCCTGGTGGCCGATGCAGGCCAGCGGCTCTTTGAGGAATTCTCCATCGTCCTCCCCGGTGGCAACTACGGGTGGAACATCCGGGAAGGGACCCACTGCTTTGACCCGTCCCACGATTCGGCGCCGAAACCCTCGTGCGCCACTACCGGGTCCCGGGGGGAACCCCTGATTGGACCCGTCTTTGAAGGGGGCCATGACCTGGGCCTCACCATTGTCGGCGGCCATCTCTACCGCGGGAGCGCCCTCCCCTCCCTCCAGGGGAAGTATGTCTTCGGATACTGGAGCGAGGGGGAGGCGAGCATTGGGAACGGCGCGCTCCTCATGGCCACCCCGCCGTCCGGCTGGACCATCGATATGTATCCGACCTCGGTGGCAGCCCTTTCCGCCGCGGGGAACCAGATGTGGACCGGTTCCGAGATCCCTGTCAGCGGGATGAACAACCAGCGGGTCAATGCCTTCATCCGTGGGTTCGGTGAGGACAGCTCCCATGAGCTGTACCTCCTGACCAGCGAGAGAACGGGGCCTGATTCATCCTTTGCCACGGGGAAGGTCTGGAAGCTGGTGCCGGCATCCTCCGTCTCCCCGTGAGGGGGCGGGGGATACTGACACACCCCTCTTATTCCTGGCCGGGGGTCTGCCGTTTTCCCGTGGTGCCCGGTCCGATGGTGACGTGACGGTTCCCGGGAAGGGAAGAGGAACACCCCAAAGGAATTCGGGATCCCGGATGGAGCAGTTCCTGAAAAGAGGCGATAGCTCTATCTCGCAACGGCCGGCATTGCTCGGCATGGTTTCGTCACAGATTCGTGTTCCCCTTCTCGTGGCCGCCGGCCTCGTGCTCTTCCTGGCGCTGGCTGCCGGATGCACCACGGTTCCGTCACAGGGTGGGACTCCGACACCCACCACTGCAGCCACCACACCGGTACCACCTACTTCTGTCCCGCCGACGCCGACACCGACTGTCGACCGAACGGCCTGCACCGTCAACGCCGATTGCGTGCCGGCCCAGTGCTGCCACCCGACGAGCTGCGAGAACAAGGACTTCAAGGGCGTCTGCACCCTGCTCTGTACCATGAGCTGCGAGGGCCCCATTGACTGCGGGGCCGGCCACTGCGGGTGCGTGAGCGGCACCTGCCAGGTCATCCCGAGCCCAACCCCCACGCCGACGGTGACCCGCAGCGGGTACTATTACTAACTCTTTTCTCCATCCCGGATGATTCGGGTCTTCAATGAGAAAAAAGCGTGGAGCAGGTTACTTCCACTCCCACCATTTGTCGTGGTACGTCCCGTCCGGGGCGATCTCCATCTCAAAGATGAGCGCAACGTTGTTGAGCCGGCTCAGCGCAGCCGATTTCGACTGGAGGTACCGCACTCCCCGGACGCTGGTACCGGCTCCCCTGCCCGTCACACTGATGCCGGAACCATGCAGTTCTGCCTTCTCACCATTCCGGGTCATCATGACCCCGTAGCCCTTCGTGATCATGCCGCCCTGGGGCCGTTCCATCGTGCAGGTGGTGGCCATGAAGGAGACCTCGGTACCAAGGATTTTCCCTTTCGCCTCCATCGTCCGCTCCCACTTCATTGGCCCATGGTGATGTTTCACCAGACGCTGCCCGGTCACCTTCCCGGTTAGTTCCCCTATCATCTCGCCGATCAAATCCAATCGCCGGTTG
>JAJRDC010000200.1 GCA_028678635.1 Methanomicrobiales archaeon | reverse complement strand
TGGTTGCCGTAAACCAGGGAGGGGCGGAAATGCGAAGAAAACGGGATACACCCCTTCACCGGTACCTGTCGATCCCTGCTGCTATTTCCACCGGCCGGGGGAAATCTCGGGACAGAATCCGGACGGGTAGCCCTACTTCCGGTTTTTGCCCTCCGGTACCGCGACGCCGTTCGTGTCGCAGGAACCACCGCACTGGGGAAGCCGGTGCTCCATCACCCGGTAGGCCTCGGCCAGTACCACGGAGTTGGCGAGCAGCCCGGCGATCAGGATCACCTCCAGGATCTCCTCCCGGGTGGCCCCCTTTGCCGTTGCGGCCTGCATATGGTAGTCCACGCAGTGGCTGCACTGGAGCGCAGCACCGACGGCCATGGAGATCAGTTCCACGGTCTTTGGATCCAGGGTGGATTTCTCGGTGACGGCCCCCTTGTAGAGCAGGTGGGAGATGAGCACTTCCGGCTGCTCGGCCATCCGCTGGAAGATGAAGGGAACCTGCCCGTACTCCTGCTGGATCTGCTTCATCCAGTCCTGTGCAGTCCTTCTCGATCCTTTCCGTACAATCGTATCCAGCGTCTCTTCAAAGGTCATGACATCACCCTCGAATGCACTCCATCACCCGAGAAGGTGGTCTCCCCGCAGCACAGGGAGCTTACACCATCACGTGGGTCTCTGAGAAGGGTTTCACCCGGACCCAGATATAGGTCCGCATCCGGGACGGGAGCACGTCCGCGACATCCCCCACTCTGATCCCGTGCTCGATCTCCAGGTCCCGGACCTCCCTGGCAAACGTCTCGTACGGGAGCTTCACCCGGAGCCCGGCCATCTGGACGGTGACCGGGGTCGGGGAGGTCACGTCATGGATCGCCGTGAGCTTCTCCAGGACCACCTGCATGAGGCGCGGGGGCATCACCGAGAGGGGGTCCTTCGCGATCTCGGTCCGGCGTTCCTCCAGCACCCGGGAGGCCTCCGCCGCCATCTCCTCCAGCTTCTCCAGCTCCTCGGGGCGCTTCGCCCGGTGGGCCATCCGGCCCATGCCCCCCACGTAGCCCTCCACCGGCGGATCGATGCAGCGCATCAGTTCCTCTTTCGGCGGGGCGCCGGTGAGGACGATGGGGACATGGATCCCCCGGCGCAGGGCTGGGAACTTGTGCTCGATGCACTCCCGGAAGTTGCCCAGCACGTAGATGGCGCAGTCATGCTCGTTGATGACGTCCCGTTCCTCCACGTTCAGCTGCGCGATCCGCTTCCCGAACCCCCGTGCCAGGCCCACCATGTTGGTCTTGGCCCCGAACCGGCGCAGGTACTCGGCCACGTCGCAGGAGGCGTGGGGCAGGTGGTGGATCTCCAGGGAAGGGGAGACGACAGCGATCTCGGTCCCGACGAGGGGCGAGAGGGTGACCTCGCCGTTCAGCGGCTTTGCGATCCGCCGCATCAGCTCGATGTCCTCGCGGGGCACGAGCGCCTGGATGATGATGTCGCCCGCGATCTGCTGGAGCTGGACGATGTAGCCGCCCAGGTCCTCGATCAGCTCCACGATCTCCTCGTACCGGTACACCCCTCCCTTGTAAGTGACCGGTTCAAAGATCACGGTTCCACCCCCATCTGCCGGAACCTCTCTGCAACCAGTGTCTGGACCACGTCCTCGGGAAGGGTGTCCTCGCTGGCCACGAAATAGAACCGTCCGTCGCCGTAGCTCTGCTTTCTCACCTTGAAACCCTCGGGCTGGATGCAGATGAGCGCGTACATCAGGTCCCGGTACAGGCTCCCCGTGGGGTCCATGACCACCAGGTCCTCGATCTCCTGCGCCGTGGCCCCGGGGGCCGTCACCACCACCGTGAACCGGTCCGGCTGGTCCACCTGGGCCTTCCCGTACCTGTCCCAGAGGAGGGTGAGCAGGGGGGCGAGGTACGTTTCGTCCCCGATGGAGAGGGTGATCCGGGACTCGAGAGGCACCACCGCAGCAAAATCCCGGACCTTTACCTGCGATGGCAGCTTCCGGGTCACCCCCACGGCCACGAAGATGGGCACCTTCGGATCCACGTAGATATGGAGCTTCTCCACCACCTGCAGGAGGTTTAAGTCCTGCAGCACGTCTCCTGCGATCCGCTCGTAGTACGCCTTCCCTGTCTCTTCCGGGCTCTCCACCACGAAGTACTCGAGACCGCTCATCGCTTCTCCCGGATGAACCCGGAGGCGAGCAGCGCGGAGCCGACGGCACCGATGTGCTGGGAGTGGGGAGGCACCACGATCTCTGTCTTGAGGAGCATTCCCATGGCATGGACCAGGCCGGAGATGAGGGAGGTGCCGCCCACCATGATCACCGGCTCCTTGATGTCAACCTCCTGCAGCTGCTGCTCGAAGACCTGCTCCGCCACCGAGTGGCAGGCCGCCGCCGCCACGTCCTCGGGCAGGGATCCGGCGGCCAGCGCGTTGACGAGGCTCTGGGTGCCGAAGACGATGCAGTAGGAGTTCATGGGCACCCGGGAGGCGAGGCCCTTCATGGCGAGGGGCCCCAGCTCCGTGATCTCAATCCCCAGACGCTTCGACGTCATCTCCAGGAACCGTCCGCTGGCACCGGCGCAGATCCCGCCCATGGTGAAGGTGCCG
>JAJRDC010000041.1 GCA_028678635.1 Methanomicrobiales archaeon | reverse complement strand
GTTCAGGCCGGGCCGCCCCGGCCCTGCCGGGCCATGGCTGCCCGGACCCGTTCCAGGTCTGATCGAGTGTTCACGTGGAAGGCCAGCCGCCGGCTCCGGAGGAGGAGACGGGTCTCCTCCTGGGGAGCGGTGATCCTGCTCCCCGTGACGATATTGATCCCGGCAGCGTATGCAGTAACGCCCTCCACCACTTCCCGGTACCCTTCCGTGGACGCCCCGCCAGGGAAGAGCTCCCCGGGCACCCAGACCGAAAGCGCCGGGGTGCCTGCCGACCGGTATACCTCTTCAATGGTGACGACAAGCTCCGGCGTGAGGCAGGGCAGGTCGGCGGTGCAGGTGAACACCGGCCCGGTCTCTCCCAGCTCCTCTACGGCCTCCACCAGGTCCTCGACGTAGCCGGTCCCCCCGGCCTGGAACACCGTGATCCCCTGCACCCCGCACCAGTTCCGGGTCATGGGGGTCCGGGGTGAGAGCACCACCACCGGCTCGTGGCCGGCAGCGGAGAAGGCATCGATGATGCACCTGATCATGGGGCTGTCGCCAACCAAGACGAGGGATTTTTCGCCCAGGCCCAGCCGGCTCCCCTCTCCACCGGCCATGATCAAAGCACGCATGCGGCCATAGCCTCCAGGAGCTCGCGGTTCTCCTCCCGGGTCCGGACGGCGACACGGATGCTCTCGGGAAGGCCGAAGGAGGTGCAGTCCCTGACCAGGATCCCGCGGGAGAGGAGGCAGGAGGCAAGCAGCGCGGCACGGCAGGGCAGGTCCACCAGGAGGTAGTTGGCCTCTGACGGCGCGCAGGCGAGGCCCATACCCCGGATCCGCCCCTCCAGCCATCCCCGCTCATCCCGGATCCGCCTCCGGGACTCCTCCAGCTCGCCGAGGCGCGGGATCGCGGCCATGGCAAACTGCTCGGCCACGGAGTTCACGGTCCAGGGCAGGCGCAGCACCTCCATCCGCTCGATGAGATCCGGGTCACCGAACCCGTACCCGAACCGGAGGCCGGGGACCGCGAAAGCCTTGGTCAGGGACCGGGAGACAAAGAGCGCCGGGTCCCTGACATCTGCCAGGCTCTCGGCCGGGTCCGCGAGCTCGATGAAGGCCTCGTCCAGGAAAAGATTTCCTCCGGCCGCCCGACATTCCTCAAGGGATGACAGGCAGCGGTCGCGGGGCAGAAGGGCCCCGTCCGGGTTGTTGGGATTGCAGAGGAACCGGATCCGCTCCTTCCGGGCGGAGGCGCCATCCCGGATCACGGCCCCGCAGAGTTCCGCTGCGAGTGCGTACTCGCCGAACGTGGGAGGGTCCACCCGGACCGTGTCCCCGGGCTCCAGGATCGCGCGGCAATAGACCCGTATCAGCTCGATGGATCCGTTCCCCACCGTCACCTCCCCGGGTTTCCTGCCAAAGGTACGGGCGATCAAGTCCCGCAGGGCCCCGTACCGGTCATCCGGGTACATGCCGGCTGCTTCCGGGTCGCACCTCCACTCCACGCGTGGAGGGAAGGGGTTCAGGGACGCGGAGAAATCCCGCACGTCCCGGCCGTCGTGTTCCTGGACCTGTTTGCGGGTGCCGCCATGGAGAACCCGCCCGTAAATCGGCTGTTTCATGGGATTCTGGCCTGATTGCAGGGATTATTGAGTATCATGCAATAAAAGAATTGTGAATACCCCCAAATCCCGGAACAGAAGGTTTAAATACTTACAATGGAATTCTATTTTATCGGTCGAACGCCAATTGACATCTTCAAGTCTGACAAAAAGCAGACATAAAGCTGCTTCTCGTCAGAACTGAGTGGTAAAGGCCATGGAACGCGTCACCATCCGGTTGCCCAGGCAGCAGGTGGACATGCTTGAGAAGCTCGTGGAGGCCGGGGAGTTCCCCACCGTCTCCGAGGCCGTACGTTACGCGGTGCGGGAGCTCATCGAAAAGCACGCGAACCGGGTCATGAAAGAGACCGACCAGATCTCCTTCAAAGTCTAGAGGTATCGGTATGCAGTCCCTGATTGATGAAGCCGTGAAGAACGCAGAAATGGAAAAAACCGATGGAAAAGTGAACGAAGACGAGGATTTCCTCGGCAACCCGAGGATCATGGTGATCGGGTGTGGTGGTGCCGGTAACAACACGATCAACCGGCTCTACCACATGGGGATCGCCGGCGCCGAGACGATTGCCATCAACACCGACAAGCAGCACCTGGACATGATCCAGGCGGGCAAGCGTGTCCTGATCGGCAAGTCTCTGACGAAGGGGCTCGGCGCGGGGGGGTACCCCGACATCGGCAAGCGCGCTGCCGAGATGGCCCGCCCGACCTTGGAGAGCCTGATGGAATCGGCAGATCTCGTCTTCGTCACTGCCGGTATGGGTGGCGGTACGGGTACCGGGTCTGCCCCCGTCGTTGCCCAGATCGCCAAGGAGCAGGGCGCCATTGTCGTGGGCATGGTCTCGTACCCGTTCCAGGTGGAGAAGGCCCGCCTGCTCCGTGCCGAGGAGGGTCTCGAGAACCTCTCCAAGAACGCCGACTCGGTGATCGTGCTCGACAACAACCGGCTCCTGTCCTACGTGCCCAACCTGCCCATTGGCCAGGCCTTCTCGGTCATGGACCAGCTGATCGCAGAGACGGTGAAGGGCATCTCGGAGACCATCACCGAGCCCTCGCTGATCCAGCTGGACTACGCCGATGTCCGGGCCATCATGTCCAAGGGCGGCGTTGCGGTGATGCTGGTCGGTGAGTCCAAGCAGCAGAACAAGGCCGAGTCCGTGGTCCACGAGTGCCTGTCCCACCCGCTGCTGGACATCGACTACCGCGGTGCCACCGGGTCCCTGATCCACATCACGGGCGGGAACGACCTGACCCTTGCCGACGCCGAGGAGATCGCGAGCTCCCTGACCTATGAGCTGGACCCCCACGCCGACGTGATCTGGGGGGCACGGATCCGGAACGAGTTCGAGGGCAAGGTAAGGGTCATGGCCATCATGACCGGGGTCCGCTCGGCCCAGGTCCTCGGGCCCTACCAGACCCATGGCCAGGCCGCGACCAATGCGAAGGCCACGACAGCAGCCACCCAGGCCCCCGCCGGCCGGAAGGTGGCTCCCGTGGGCGACCGCCCCAGCGGCGGCCTCATCGATTTCCTCTGAAATCACCTGCACGCCCCCCCATTTTTTCCTCTTTTCCCCGGTTCCCTCCCACAGGCCACGGCCGTCACCCTGCCCCTGGGACCCTCCGGCCGTCAGCCCCGGGCCGGGCTGGCCGGATACCCTGCCGGGAACGGGCTCCCGTGAGCCTTTTCCCACGGGATCCTCGAAATACTTATGAATTCGAAGGACATTGGAATAATGGAAGCCCAGGCATCCTCCTCCGATTCACAAGGGGTGTTGCGGGCTGATCCGGGCATGCCTGCCCGGATGGAACCGGGGGTCGACCATGTACCGCCAGACGAACGGGATTCCGGCGCAGAAGGAATGGCATCTGCGCCTGGAACAGGGAAAGAGTCTCCGTTTTCTTGAGTGGTCCTGTGACCCCGGGACCCGCACCCCGCCGCCCGTGGGGGATGGCACCGGTACCGACTGTTGAGGATGGAAC
>JAJRDC010000300.1 GCA_028678635.1 Methanomicrobiales archaeon | reverse complement strand
CGTTCCGTCCTGCGTACGAGTGGTTCGTGGCCGGGTTCGTGGCCTTCTTCCTGTACCTCCACCTCCTCACCCTGGCCTGGAACATGGGATTCCGGTTCTCCCTCGTGCAGGCCCTCTGCCCGGCCTTCGCCGCGCTCTATTTCGGCATCGGTGTTCTGATCGGCAGGGCGAAGCGCAACTGGTTCATCGGGATCCGGACCCCCTGGACCCTCTCGTCCGACAGGGTGTGGGAGCGGACCCACCGGCGCGGGGCCCTGCTCTTCAAGCTCTCCGGGATCCTGGCCCTGGCAGGGACGTTCGCCGGCGAGCTGGCATTCTTCCTGATCCTGGTCCCCGTGCTCTTCTCTGCGATATACACGGTGGCCTATTCCTACCGGGAATATCAGCGGGAGATCCAGGGTGCCGGTCCCTCCTCAGGCCAGGCCTGACTGCCGGCAGGCATCCGAACCCCTTCATTTCCACTGGAGGAATATGGCCCCATTCAGTAAAACAGGATACTTTTATTTTCAGTTTGTCATGGGTTAGAAAATAAACGACCCGTAATTATAGAAAAGTATTTATACTTTTGACAGAAATTGTAATGTGCACCACACACACCAGCAACAGACACGGGGCCATTGCAGGGAAACACCCTCCCAACCCTGATGCAGGAAATCCCAAATTTTCCTCTTCCCTGCAGGCCCCGTGACACTGCACAGGCGTGGTGCCAGTTCATGACGACATCTCCTTTGAGGGCATCCTCTCCTTGTGAAGGCAGATTGCAGACGCCGTCGGGCCGGGCCAATCTACCGGAACCCTGCCCATGGGTACCACCAGTCTCTTCGGGTAGAACCACCCACCTTTCACCATGCGCCGAAGGGACAGGGAGATAAGTGAACGGGCGGAGATGGAGGCGCTCCTTACAGAGGCTCCCGCCTGCCGGCTCGGGCTCTGCGATGGCGGGCAGCCCTACGTGGTGCCGGTCACGTTCGTGTACGAGGGAGGGGCCGTCTACGTCCACTCCTCGCCCGAGGGCGAGAAGATCCGGATACTCCGAAAAAACCCCAGGGTCTGCGTGGAGGTGGATTCCCTCGGGAGGGTGCTACCCGGGGACAACCCGTGCCGGTGGACCATGTCCTATCGCTCGGTCATCGGTCAGGGAACCGCGGAGTGGATCGAAGAGCCCGGGGAGAAGGCCCGGGCCCTCGCCCTTCTTGTGAGGAAGTATTCCGGGCAGGATAACGTGGAGATCCCTGCCGGCGGATTGCACGGGGTGGCAGTGATCCGGATTGCCCTCGCTTCCATGACCGGGAAGCTCTCCACCGGCAGCTGAGCGAACCCCATAGTTTATATAATGCGACATGGAAGGTATTTTCTCCTCCCCGTTCCCATCTCCTGTGGAGTTCGCTGGGTTCCATGAAGGTCGCCATCCTCCAGCACAGCCAGGACGAGCCCCCGGGCCTCATCGGGGAGATCCTGCGGGAGAAGGGAGTACCTTTTGATACGATCCCCCTGTATAGGACGCAGCATGTTTTGGAGGGGGATGCCACCCATCTCGTGATCCTGGGTGGTCCCATGAGCGTGAACGACGAGCGGAGGTACCTGTTCCTCAGCGAGGAGAAGGCCCTGATCCGCCGTTGGATCGGGCTGGAACGCCCTGTCCTCGGCATCTGCCTGGGTGCCCAGCTGATGGCTTCCGCATTCAGGGCACCGGTGATCCGGTCAGAGCCGGAGCTGGGCTGGTACCCGGTCCACCGGTCCGGAAACGGGAGGTGGCCATCCCTTCCGCCGGCGTTCTTTGCCTTCCAGACCCACGGGGAGACCTTCGCGGTCCCTCCCGGCGGGGAGGCCTGCTTCACCGGCAATCCGGTCCGGAACCAGGGATTTGTCCTGGGCCGGGGCATCGCCCTCCAGTTCCACCTGGAGGCGACTCCGGAGATGGTGGAGGGGTGGACAGCGAACCTGGACCCCCGGATCCGTTCCCGGATCCTCTCCGATACAGCGCGGTATCAGCCCGCCGCGGCAGGGATCCTCCGCTCCCTGCTGGGGGAGTTTCTGGGCCCGTCGTGATGGGACGAAACCCCTTAAGAAATTCCTCGGATCGGCCCTGTGGGATACTCTCCTCACTGAGGAGGGGTAACGGCCAGCGGGTCGAGCCACTCTTTCATACCCCGGGAGGATGGGCCGGAGGGGCGGTGAGCTTTCGGCTTTGTCAGGGGAATCCGTTGCGAATCCTGTGGTTCCGTGCGGGAAACAGGTACGTCACCCCGCCAGCGGATCGGCCGGCCGGGTCTCCGACTTCCCGCCGCCATCCCGTCCGCCCAGCAGTACAAGCACTGCCGGCATCACGATGATGGCCCCGATCAGGGAGAAGCCCACGGAGAAGACCGTCACCATGCCGAAGTTGGAGATCATGTTGAAGGCCGAGAGCATGAGCGCCGCGAAGCCGAAGACCGTGGTCAGTCCCGAGACGGTGATGGCGGTGCCGATCTGGGATACGGCATACTGGATGGCGGGGAGGAGGGCCTTTCCCTTTGCCCGCTCCTCGTAGGCCCGCTCCATGATGAGGATGGTGTACTCAGAGGCAACCCCGATGGACATGGAACCCAGCGTGGCCGTCATGGGGGTATAATCAATCCCCAGCAGGTACATGACGAGGCCGTTCCACCCCACGATCATGACGATGGGGATGATGGGGGTCACCGCCTTCCCCAGGCTCCGGTACACGAGGAGGAGGAAGACAAGGATCATGCCGAAGGCGAGGAGCGTCATGGTGGTCTTCCCTGCCTGGATCTCACGGATCAGGTTGGTGAACATCTCCCCCATGCCGGTGACCCTGGCGGTGATCCCCGGGGGCGGGGCCAGCCAGTCCAGGTCCTCCTGGATCCGGTCCACCTGCTCCATGGCCACCTGGTTCTCCATCGCCACCATGGAGACCTCGATGATGGCCTCGGATCGGCTCCCCAGGTACCGGTGCCGGGTCTCCTCGGGGATCCGTTCCAGGACAGCCTCCAGCTCACCCTGGGTGGCCGGCAGGGTGCCGCCATTATACTGCCGGAGCAGGGTGGCGATGGACATGGTACCGGTGATCTTGTCGTTATGGGAGGCAATGTAGTCCTGGAACTCCGCCATCCAGGCGATACCTTCAGGGGAGAGAACATGTTCCCCCCGGACAAAGATGGGGAGGGCATCGGTGGGCCCCAGTGCCCGTGTCACCTTGTCCAGGTTGACCTTGGCCGGCATGTCGGAGGGGACGAAGGTCTTCTCGTCGGTGTTGATGATGATCTGGTTGTCCATCTGGACCCCGACGAACGCGACGAGCGAGAGAACGAGGAGGACCAGGACGGCATTCCGCGAGACCCAGCCGGCCACCCGGCCAACCCCCTGGTTGTACCGCTCCATCATGGACTGTTCGCCGGGTTTCGGTTCCTGCTGCCGTTTCGGCCGGTACCCCACAAGCAGGCCGAAGGTGGGGACAATGACGAGGGCCGCGAGGTAGCAGCAGGCCAGGCCGATGACGCAGACAAGGCCGAAGCCCCGGATCATGGGCACCGGCGAGATCCAGAGGGCAATGAACCCCATGGAGGTGGCGATCATGGCGATGGCCACGGCGGGGCCGGCCCGGGTCACCGTGATCTTCACGGCCTCGGAGAGCGGGACCCTCCGGGCCTCCTCTTCGAAGCGGGAATGGAACTGGATGGCGTAATCGATCCCGATCCCGATGAGGACCGGGAACGCCCCGATGACCACCATGGAGATCTTCATCCCGGTGAGGCCCATCACCCCGAAGGTGGCGATGACCCCCGTGGCCACGATCCCCACCGAGAGCAGGCGGTACCGGACGTCGCCGAAAAAGAAGACCACCGCCACCACCATAAGAAGCATGGCGGCCAGAAGCAGGGTGCCCATGGAGGTCTCCATCTCCTCCATCATCTGCTGGCTGAAAGCCGCTTCCCCGGTGACTGTCACCGTGACTCCGGCCGGCTTATCGGAGAGCCGGATCCGGGCGTCCATATTGTCCAGGATATCGTCCTTCGCACCGCTGGAGAGGCCCGGTGCCAGTGTCACCATGCCGAAGGTCATGGAGGGGGAGGGGACCAGCCGGGAGACGATCCTGGGATCCAGCCGCTCCCTGGACCGTGCCACGTCCCCTGCGGAATGGGGCACCTCCCCGCCGTTGGCCGCGGCAAGGAGATCAGCCACCGATGAGGTGGCAGTGACCGAATCGATGGTTCCGAACTCGGCCATGAGCCCTGAGGTGTAGGAAAGGACCTCGGGATCCAGCACATCGTCGGCCTCGATGAGGACCATCACGCTGTCCGACTGGAAGGTGTCGGTATACTGGTCGAGAAGCATCCCCCGCTCAGAGTCCGTGTCCACGTAGGTGGACATCCCTGTCTCCATGGCCGTCAGGCTGGCGCCGTAGAGCATGAGGACCAGGAGGGCAACGGTGACACCGGCCACCAGCGCCGGCCGGCGGTTCACCAGGTCTGCCAGGGACTCGAATGGGGATCGCATCGCGAATGCCTCGGTACCGCGGGGGGAGGTGAGGGGGAGAAAGGTGAGGGAGGAGAGGTGCGTCTCCTCCGGTGGGGGGGTCCGCGGAGGGGATTACCCCTCCTTCCGGCGCATCTTCAGGAAGTAGTATCCGGCCCCGATCACGATGGCAATAAGGATGGCGAGGACGATGGGGTTTGTGAGGGCGGCTGCGACCCCGCCCCGGGGCACCACGTTAATGTCCACCTTCATGGTGTCGGAGATCTGGGTGTTGTCCAGGGCATCCCGGTAGCGGACCTCGGAGTCCAGGCCGTAGGACTTGGGAGTGGCACCGCTGTCGACGGTGATCTCAAACCTGGCAACGGCCGTTGATCCGGGGGCCAGGTCCCCCAGGTACGCGGTGTCATCGTTGGAGGTGAACGGATCCACCGCAGAGAGCCGGGCCTGGGCATTGTAGGCGGTCACGGCACCGGTGTTTTTGATCTCCACCGGGATCACGACCTTCTGCCCGGGGTACACCTGGGGAGACGCCGAGACCACCTCGAAGTCGATCTTCCCTCCGACCGGTACACCCACCGTCACGGTCTCGGAGGTGGCGGAAGCTCCCTCGGTGTCCAGGTACTCCAGCGAGAGGTCCACGGGGTATGACTGGGCCTCGGCGTTCTCCGAGACCGAGACCTTGAACCGCACGCTGGCCTCGGCCCCCGGCGGGTAATCCCCGATGAAGACGCTGGAATCGGTGGGAACCAGCGGGCTTGCGTCATTCCGGGAGATCTTCATGATCGCATTGCGGGCAACCTCGGTGCCGGTGTTCCTCACCTGGAGGTTCAGATACCCCTCGGTTCCCACGTTCAGGTGCTCGGGAGTGGACGAAAGAACACCCAGTTCCACGTCAGGCTTGATCCGGATCGTGAGAGGGAGGGTCTCTGTTCTCTCGGTATAGTAATACCGGACCGTGTCGGGGGGCAGCTGTTCGGCATCCTCAAGGTAGGTGTACTCCATGAGCACGGGGAGCTCGTACGTTCCGGCAGCACTCCCGCGTGCAATGGCGACGGTGAACGTGGCTGTGGCCGTTGATCCGCCGCTGAGGTCCCCCACCATCTGGGTATCGGTCTTCACGGTGACGGGTGCCGATCCATTCTGGAGGGTGACCCGCAGCAGCTTCGCGGTGGTGGGATTGTCACCGGTGGTGAGGAGGCTGGACTGGACCAGTTTCACCCCGTACGTACCTGTGTTCTGGATCTTCATGACCAGGGAGACATCGTCCCCCGGGGTGAATTCGTTCGTGCCCGAGATGGTGACCCCCAGCTTGGGGATTCCGTACAGGTACTCCTCCCCTGCTGCAACCGGTGCAATGACCAGCGCCATGCAGAGGAACATCGCGATACCAGACGCGAGTGCATGCATTGATTTCACCGTTCTCTCCCATCCATTGAATCGTTCTGGTACAGTGGAGAGGATGTAATATATAAATATATCCTTTATGTAAAACAAATAAATGTTCCAATCAAATGTAACAAACATGGTAAATATTTATATATAAGAAGATGACACCGGTGAGCAATGGACCAGCCGGACGAGCTCACGCAGATCAAGGAGCTGCTGAAACGGAACCCACAGGGCATGTCCATCACCGAGATTTCCCGGGAACTGGGAAAGAACATGCACTCAGTGGGCCGGTACCTGGACAACCTCCGGCTCTCCGGGCAGGTGGTGATGCGGACCTATGGCAAGGCCAAGGTCTTCTCCCTGGCCCGGCGGGTACCCCTCGCCCACATGATGAGCTGTTCCCGCGAGATGATTCTCGTGCTGGACCGGGACATGCGGGTCATGCAGATCAATGATCCCTTCCTCTCCTTCCTGAACCTTTCGGCCGACCAGGTGATGGGGAAATCCCTTGACCACCTCCCCCTCCCGGATCCCGACACCCAGGAGTTCCTGCGGAACTTCTCCTCCCGGATCCGGGAACAGGGGCCCGACACCCGGTGCCACGAGCACATCCGGTTCGGGGCAGGCGCCGGGGAACGCTTCCTGGGCGCGAGCGAGATCCCCCTCGTGTTTGACGACGGGGACCCGGGGTACGCCATCGTGGTCGTGGACATCACCGACGAGCAACGGGCCCACATGGCGGTGGAGGCCAGCGAGGCCCAGTACCGGGAACTGGTGGAACTGGCCCACGCCATCATCCTCAAGATGGACCGGGAGGGGCAGATCACCTTCTTCAACGAGTATGCCGAGCGGTTCTTCGGGATCCCGAAGGAACGCGCCCTCGGCGCGCCTTCGGCCGCCCTTATCTTCCGGGGGAACGGAGGGGGAGGGGTGGATCTTACGGAACTCATCCGGAACCTCTGCAGCGGGGGGCCGGTTCCGCCCGGGATGGAGACCTGCCATACCACCGGTGACGGCCTGCAGGTCTGGGTCCGGTGGACCCACCGGGCCATCCTGGATGCAGCAGGGGACTGCACCGGTATCCTTTCTGTGGGAAGCGACATCACCGAGCACCGTCGGATGGACGAGGAACTGAAGGCCAGCGAGGCCAGGTACCGGGACCTGGCCAACCTGCTGCCGGTCCCCGTGTTCGAGTGCAATGACCGGGGGGAGTTCACCTTCGGGAACCAGGAGGCTCTCCAGATATTTGGATACGGCCCGGAGGATGCCCGTGCCGGTATCCACATCCTTGCCATGATCGCGCCGGAGGACCGGGACAGGGCCCGCCGGAGCATGGAGCGAGTGCTCGGGGAAGGCGGGCGGACCAGGGAGGAATACACGGCCCTTCGCAGGGACGGGACGCGGTTTCCCATCCTGGCCTTCTCGGCGCCGCTCCTGAAGGGGGGCCGGATCGCAGGGATCCGGGGGATCGTCATTGAAAGGGGGCCCGCGTCCACTGCACATCCCATCGGTTCCCCCCGCTGATTTCCGGGACCGTCCCTGATCCGCCACCCTATCCCTTTTATCCCCTGCCGTCCGATCCGTACCCATGGAGCGCTCTGACTGCCTGTCCCTTTCGGCCCGGTTCTTCCCGGGCCGGTGGCGGGGTCACGGGGCATCGGGCAGGATGGCAGGGGGGAAGGCCTGATGCTGGCCCTCATCGGCGGCACCAGCCTCATGTTCGCCGACCTCCCCCCGCTTGAGAGGGAGCGCATCCCGACGCCCTTCGGCCCGGCCGACGTCCTGTGCGGCGACTTTCTCATGCTGCTGCGCCACCAGTGGGGCCTCCCGCCCCATAGGATCAATTTCCGCGCCCAGATGGCCGCACTGGCCATCCGGGGGGCCGACCGGGTGGTGGCAGTGGGATCCTCCGGATCCCTGAAGAAGGAAATCACGCCGGGATCTGTCGTGATCCCGCATGACTACCTGAGCTGGGGGGACGTTCCTTCCATCCATGACCATGCCATTGCCCACGTGCGCCCGGAGCTTGATCCCCTGCTGCACCAGGAGCTGTGTGATCTCCTGCCCGGCTCGATCCCCCGTGGTGTGTACGTGCAGACCCGCGGCCCCCGGATCGAGACGGTGGCCGAGGTCCAGGCCCTGGCCCGCATCGCTGACGTGGTGGGCATGACGATCGCGAGCGAGGCAACGCTGGCACGGGAGCTGGATCTCCGGTTCGCTGCCGTCTGCACCGTCGATAACTATGCCCACGGCCTCGGGAAGAAGCCGCTCACCTTTGACCAGCTCCTGGACGAGGCATGGAAGCACCGCGGGGAGAGGGGAGAGATGATCCGGCGGATCATTGAGGTGATGGCGTGACAGGAGAACCGGACCGGGAGGAGATCTTCCGTGCCAGGGGCGGGATCCTGATTCTCGCCGCGACCCTTGGGGAGGAGGCCCGGGACATCTACGTGGGCGAACACGGTCTCATCGAGTACGTGGGAACAGCAGGGAAGGCACGCTTCGGGAGGGACGCAGCCGTGACCCTGGACGGCCGCCACCACCTGGTTCTCCCCGGCCTCGTGAACACCCACACCCACGCGGCCATGACACTTCTCAGGGGGTACGCCGACGACATGCCCCTGCAGGAGTGGCTGACCGAGAAGATCTGGCCCCTGGAGGCCCACCTGACGAAAGAGGACGTGTACGAGGGTACCCGTCTCGCCTGCCTGGAGATGATCCGGAGCGGTACCACGGCCTTCAATGACATGTACTTCCACATGGAGGACGCCGCCCGGGCAGCCTCTGATGCCGGGATCCGTGCAACCCTGGCCTACGGGTTCCTGGACATGGGGGATCCGGCAAAGCGGGAGAAGGAGTGCCGTGCCACCGAGGCGCTGGTGCGCCACGTGAAGGGCCTCGGGAATCCGCGGATCCGGGCGGCGGTGGGTCCCCACGCGGTGTATACCGTCTCACCCGAGGGGCTGCAGTGGTGCGCCGGGTTTGCCCGGGAGCAGGGGATCGGGATCCACGTGCACCTCTCCGAGACCGAGCAGGAGGTCCGGGAGTGCATGGCTGCCCGGGGGGTCCGGCCCGTGGCACACCTGGACCGGTGCGGCTGCCTGACACCCCGGACAGTGGCCGCCCACTGCTGCTGGCTGGACCGCGAGGAATGCGGCCTCCTGGCAGAGAGAGGAGTCTCCGCCTCCCACAATCCCACGAGCAACATGAAGCTGGCCGTGGGGAGGGCCATGCCCTGCCACTGGATGCGGGAGGCCGGTGCCCGGGTCACCCTGGGGACCGACGGAGCCGCCTCCAACAACAGCCTGGACATGTTCGGGGCCATGAAGGACGCGGCTCTCCTCCAGAAGTTCTTCTGGAACCGGCAGACCCTCCTCCCTGCCCCCGAGGCCCTGGCCATGGCAACGGAGGAGGGCGCCCATGCGCTGGGGACCGGCCCGGGCCGGATCGAGACGGGTGCCCCTGCAGACCTGATCCTCGTCTCCACCCGAACCGCCGACCTGACCCCCGTCCACCACCCGGCCTCCACGTTGGTCTACGCCTGTACCGGGGGCAGCGTGCAGACCGTCATCTGCGATGGGAGGGTGCTCATGCACGACCGGGTAGTCCCCGGCGAGAGGGAAATCCTGGAGGCAGCGGAGACGGCGGCCCGGGACCTGGTCAGCCGGGCCCGGTCCTGATTTGTACGCCGCACCTGCCTTGAATCTCCTTCCCTGGGAAGATGTTTCAAGGCAGGACATCCCCTCGCCCTGTTGCCTGGTCACGCCCACCGGTGCGGGGAATCGCTCTCGCGTCCACGGCCGGGCTCCCCGTCGCCCCGCCACTCGGAACCGAAATTTCCGTACTTCCTCCGGGGCAGGAGTCCCCATCACAACCGTTAAATTTCCTGCACTCCACCGGTGTACAGAACCCCAGCGGGGCTGTGGCCTAGTCCGGCATGGCGACGGGCTCCAGCGGTCTGCGGTGCGGGTGATGAACAATGGGTCTCCTGAATGGTGATGATCCGTTGGAGCACTGACGCACCATCGGAGAGACCCGTCGATCGTGAGTTCAAATCTCACCAGCCCCACATTTTCCTGAGGATTCGGTTTTTCGTTTGATATATCACTGATGTCATATCGTCCACATCAGTGGTGAATACCTCATTCTGTTGGTGAGACTCTCCAGGGAGAACCTCGCCGTCCCCCCGCCGCGTGGGCGCCCCCCCCCAAGTTTTACTTCAGTATATCGGTTTTACCGACGTGACGGATCATCCTCACGCGGGGGATGCCCACGCGGCGGGGGGCGGAGCCCCCAAGAGCGCCCCAGCAGTAGTCAGGGAATATGAACAACCAATACCTCCGTTTCCAGTATTACCTTAGGCGTTGCGGCAGGGGGCGGCAGCCCTTGGGAGCGTCCCATGTACGAGCGTTATCCGGACTGCATGCATTTCAGCAGGGAGAGACCGGAACCAGCGCCGACGGAACACGATTCGCAACGGTTATCAACCTTCTCCTCAATCTTCTGCCTGTCGTGAGACCATGAGGCACGCTCCTCTCCTCGTTCCGGCACTGCTCGTAATCGCCCTCCTCCTGGCAGCCGGATGCCAGGACGTCTCTTTCGGGAGCACGAAGATGGGCGACTTCGGGGATTCCCCCGAAGAACAGGCCGTGGTGAATGACCTGATCAAGAAGTACGGGAACCCCATGGACAAGGGCGATCCCCGTTTCCTGGAATCCCTCGTCACCACGAAACTCTCGGAGAAACTGGTCCCTGTGGACAAGGTCACCGTCTTTTCGAAAGACGTGCCGTCCGTCTGGTTCTGGGCGATGTACGACAATTTCGAGAAAGGCGATGCACTGACCCTTACTTGGACGTACCTGGACCAGGGGAAGGACCTGCTCAGCGTCAACCGTCAGTGCACCGGCGAATTCGGCCGGGCCTACGGAGAGTTCGTGAAACCTGACAAGGGCTGGCCGCTGGGCAACCACCGGATCACCATTTCCGGCCGGGGCATCACGGCCTCGGCTGACTTCCAGATCCAGGAGGGTGCAACCCAGACAGTGCCGCTGCCCTGGCCGGCAGGGATCGAGGTGAACGTTACAACCCTGCCTGCCGGGCAGCAGCCCGCTGCACCGGTCTCCTGCTTTGCGGTAAGGATGAACCGGACCAGTGCACCCGTGCTCGCCACCATGAACGCAGACTGCTCCGAAGGGGAAATCAGGGTGTACGCCTGGGACTTCGGAGATGGCACGCCGGTGGCGGTCTATCGCGGGGGCGATACCGGCATGGAGGTCATCCATGGCTACCGGTTTGAGGGAGGGTACCGGATCATCCTGAATGTCACGGACAGCCGCAACCGGACGGTTGCCTCCTACCAGAAGATGTACGTTTCAGGTCCCCTGAGTGAGTCCGGGACATGCACGGGCCAGGGGCCCGGCTTCACGGTGTGCATGGGCAACTGCACCAACCTGGAGACCGATCCCCGGAACTGCGGCTGGTGCAACAGCCGCTGTCCCGGTACAGCCTGCATCGCAGGGACCTGCGAGGAACGCGCCTATTTCCCCTCACTTTACTTTGACGCAAGGGCTGAGGTGTCGAATATCACTATCCACTACGGGGGAGGACAGGATGTTTCCCGGGTGGAGAGTGTTCTCCTCACCGTGGATTCCTCAGACGGGAAGCACCATGAACAGTACTGGCAATCCCCACAGGTAGGATCATACTGGTGGCTGACGGGGGCCAACACTCCCGGCGTGGACGTGGTGAAAGTCCAGGTGTATATTCCTCCCAGCACCTACACGGTGCTGGACACCCAGCTCTGAATCCATCTTTTTTTCCGGTTCCTCACTCTGGGATGTTCCGGTTCAGCAGTACATGTGGGGATTTCAGAGGATCCATGCATTCCACCGCAGATACTACCTGGACGTCAACCCGCAGACGAGACCTGCTATAGCATCTGAGCCAGCCCCCGCCCCTATGAGGCCCATATGAGTTTTCGAAATGGGCGACTCCCGAGGCTCTGACCATCCTCACGCCGGGGGTGCCAAGCGGCACGGGACGGCAGCCCCCGGGAGCGTCCACGGTTCGAGAAAAACCAACGTAACACAGGAATGAAGTCGGCACGACGAGCCTGAAACGGGCGAAGTAAATGGGAAAAATGGGGGGTGATGGATCCCCGGAATTACCAGGCCTCGGGGAAGGCCATGTTGGTGTAGATGTCCTCCAGCCGTGCCTTGTGGCCGCGTTCCATGGTGGCGAGCTCGGTGAACATCTTCTTCTGCTCGGCATCCTTGCTGGCCTGGGCCAGGCCGGTGTACAGCTGCATCGCCTCCAGCTCCCGCTTGATGGCCACGACGAGGCCGTCCACGGGCTTCATGGTGGGGGTCAGGTCCGGGGTCTTGATGGTGTCACCCACCTTGTAGTCCTTCGCAGCATCGAACTTGAGCGCCGTCGGGCCCCGTGCCAGGAGTCCCTGCAGGAACTCCCGGTGCTTGGTCTCCTCTCCCGCCAGTTCGTTGAACATCTTTTTCATGGCAGGGTCCTTGACCTTGTCCGAGACGGTGCGGTAGAAGGTGTAGGCTTCCACTTCCTTCGCGATGGCGTTGGTGATGATCTTCTGATAATCCTCGGGTTTCATCTCGCGTCCTCCTTTCGGATTGAGTATGCTCACGGGTGATATATAAAAGATCGCTTTTAAGGTTGTTTCACGCATGATTCCCCGTTGGGGAGATTTTACCAGACGGAATCGGAAAAAACATTGCCAGGGTGCTCTGTTTACCCAAAAGAAGGAGATTTTCCGCCACTTTATTACCATAACATCCGGGATCAGTTCAGCATCTTCCCTTAACGCCCCGGTGCCGGCGGGAACGGGCAGCAGGTACCACCTTCCTCTCCGGGGCTGCCCCCGATTCGCTGCCACCGCCGGCTGCAGATTCCTTTGATTTTTATAGTTGCCGATCACACGATACAGCAAAGGGAGAATCGGAGATGTATTCTATCGGTGAAGCACTCGTCGGCGATGGCCCGGAGCTGGCGCACGTGGATCTCGTCATCGGCGACAAGGAAGGGCCGGTGGGAGCGGCGTTTGCGAACGGGCTCTCCCAGCTCTCGGCGGGCCATACCCCGCTCCTCGCGGTGATCCGGCCCAACCTGCTGACCAAGCCTGTGACCCTGGTCATCCCCAAGGTGACGCTGAAAGGCGTGAAGCAGGTAAACCAGATGTTCGGGCCCGTCCAGGCCGCGGTGTCGAAAGCGGTGGCGGACTGCCTGGAGGAGGGGGTGTTCAAGGGGGTGGACGTGGAGAAGGTGGTGATCCTGGCCTCCGCATTCCTCCATCCCGATG
>JAJRDC010000133.1 GCA_028678635.1 Methanomicrobiales archaeon | reverse complement strand
CGAAGGGGACCTTCCGGTGTTCCAGCGACTTTTCCCTGATCGCCGGCATGGACGCGGTCACGGTGGCCATCCAGACGCCTTTTCTCCGGCCGGAGGACCTGCTCCCCGACTTTTCCTCCCTCTTCGACGGGCTCCGGTCCGTAGGAAGGCACCTGGCGCCGGGCATGCTCGTTGTCGTGGAATCCACAGTGACCCCGGGCACCACCGCGGGGCCGGCCCGGGAGATCCTGGAGGAGGAATCGGGGCTCACCGCCGGTGATGACTTCGCCATGGCCCACGCCCCCGAGCGGGTGATGGTGGGCAGGCTGATCCGGAACATCCGGGAACACGACCGGGTGATCGGCGGGCTGGACCCGGCGTCAACCCGCCGGGCCGTCGAGCTCTACTCGCCGGTGCTTGCCGAAAACCGGGTGATCCCCATGACAGCGCTCGCCGCGGAGGTGACGAAGACCGCCGAGAACGCCTTCCGGGACCTGCAGATCGCCGCCGCCAACCAGCTGGCCCTGTACTGCGAGGCCATGGGCGTGAACTTCTACGACGTGCGTGAGGGGATCGCGAGCCTGAAGGGGGAAGGGATCACCCGGGCGATCCTCTTCCCCGGGGCCGGCGTGGGCGGTCACTGCCTCCCCAAGGATACGTTCCACATGGAGCGGGGTGTTGCCACCCTTGGCGGGGAACTGGACTTTCCGGAGGACAGCGAATCACTCTTTATCCTGGCCCGCAGGATCAACGACTTCATGCCCCGCCACATGGCCACCCTCACGGAGAGGGGGCTGGACCGGGCGGGGAAGACGCTCCGGGGCTCCCGGGTCGCCATCCTGGGCTGGGCCTTCTTCCGCGACACCGACGATGCGAGGAATACGCCTTCCGCAGTGTACCATGCCCTCCTCCGGGAGGCCGGGGCTGTCCCCGCGGTCCACGATCCCTACGTGCGGGAGTATCATGGCGTGGAGATCGACAGTGACCTGGACGTGGTGCTGCGGGGGGCCGATGTGATCGCCCTCTTCACCGCCCATTCTGCCTATGGCGCCCTGGATCCCCGCCGGGTGAAGGCCGTCTCCGGGCAGGAACACCCGGTGGTGGTGGACGGGAGGAACCTGCTCAATCCTGATGCGTACATCGGCGCGGGATTCGTGTACAAGGGGATCGGACGGGGCGATAAAAACCGGCATCCTATCGGGAGCGGGTAGCCGCCGTGAGGGAGAACCCGTGAAGATCCTGCTCGTCTCCACCCAGGACTACCTGCACCACCCGGTCCCCTCCCGGCACCACAATCTCTTCGAGATTCTCGCCACCCGTCACGAGGTGCATGTTCCCCACTTCCACGTGAGTCGCGGCGAGGAGCGGCCCACCCGGCTCACCGTCCACGAGGCCACCAGGTATCCCTGGGGCGGGCCCTTCCTCCACTACACGGTGAACGCCCCCTACCAGTTCCATATCCTGGAACAGATCGTACGGGACAACCGGATCGACGTGGTGGTGGCCGCCCATGTCCTGGCCGGGATGGGGGCGATCCGGGCCGCCCGGAGGCACCATGTCCCGGTCCTCTTTGACCTGAAGGACTGGTTCCCGGACTCGGCGGCCGCCTATTACTCTTCCCGGCCGGTCCGGTGGGTGATCCGGAACGGCGTCTGGGCCGTCACCCGGTACAACCTGTCCCGCAGCGATCGCATCACCACGGTTTCCCCCTCACTGGTCCGGAAACTGGCCGGGCACGGCTTTTCCTCCGCCCTCATCACGAACGGCGTTGACACGGACCTCTTCCGCCCCATGGACGGGGGTGAGACCAGGGACAGGCTGGGGATCCCGCGGGACGCCTTTGTGCTCGGCTTTGCCGGGTCCGTGGAACGGTGGTACGCTCTGGACCGTGTGGTGGAGGCTCTCCCGGTGCTCATCGCCCACCGTCCGGATACCCGGCTCCTCATTGTCGGAGGCTCGCTCTTCACGTCGTTCTCCCGCGAACTGGCCGAAAGGGCAGCGGCCCTGGGTCTCGCTGACCGGGTCATCTTCACCGGCCCCCGGCCCTACGGCGACCTCCCCGGGTACATCGCTGCCATGGACCTCTGTCTCATGCCGCTTGCACCCCCCGGCTGGATGGACATTGCCCTGCCCAACAAGTACTTCGAGTACTCTGCCTGCGGGAAACCCATCCTCTCCACCCCCATCCCCGACGTGATGGCCCTTGGGGGTCCGCACCTTTCGTACTACCGTACCGACGCGGAGATGCTGGACCGGATCCGCGATGCCATGGACCACCCGGCTGTCTACCGCCTGGACTTCGAGGCCCACAGCTGGAAGCGGAAAGCGGCCGAGATGGAGGGGCTCCTCCAGTCACTTGCCGGGGAGCAGCCGGAGAGCGGGGACATGCCTGCCGAGGAGCGATCCCCGGCGCATCCAAACCATTTATAGCGCCCCGCCTCAATATTTGTGAGGAGCGTTCCATGGCCCTCTCTGAACAGTACCGACGGTATCTCCCCTATCTCCTGGCCGCTGCGGTCATCCTCCTGGCCCTCCTGGCCCTCTGGCTCAGGCTGGCCCCGCTCTCCACGCAGGGGTCGGCGGACATGCTGGACATGTCCGGAAGCGATGACCCCCTCTATAACTTCCGGCAGGTGGATCAGATCCTCCACAACTACCCGGCCTACGCCTGGTTCGATGCCATGACCCTCTTCCCCACCGGGGAGTTGATCTACTGGGGGCCGCTCTTTCCCACGCTCATCGCCACTCTCTGCCTCATCACCGGGGCTGCAACCCAGAATGAGATCATCTATGTGGCCCTCCTGACACCCCCCATCCTCGCCTTCTTCATGGTCCCCCTTGTCTTTCTCATCGGCAGGAGGATAGCCGACTGGAAGACAGGCCTCCTCGCAGCGCTCTTCATCGCGATCATCGCAGGCCAGTACTTCCAGCGGTCCCTCTTCGGGTACGCGGACCACCACATGATGGAGGTGCTCTTCTCCACCCTCTTCTGCTTCGGGTACCTGACGTACCTTGCCCACACGAAATCCAGTCCCGTGGATCTCTCCCGCCCTGAAACCCTGAAACTACCGGCCATCCTTGCAGCCCTCACCGGCGGCGCCTACCTCCTGGGTCTCTTCACCATGCCCACGATGATCCTCTTTGCCCTGATCGTGGCTGCCTTCACGGTGGTGCAGTACTTCTGGGACTTCCACCGGGACAGATCCAGCGATTACCTGCTGCTCGCGAATGTGATCATTTTCGGGATCGCGATCATCGGGCTGCTCCTCTTCGGTATCAAGCACCCGGGCCTGGACCTCTCCCGGTACACCATCGGGCATGTCTATGCCTACCTCATGATCATCGTGGCCACCGGCGGTCTCGCGGCCCTGGCCCGGTACCTGAAAGGGAAGGGGACCACTACATTCCTCCTGGCCGTGGCAGGGGCTGCCGTGGGCGGCGTGCTGCTCCTCGCCCTCCTCGTGCCTGACGTGTACCGGATCCTGATCGCAAGTCTCTTCGCCTTCTTCGGGCAGCAGGAGGTGACCCAGACCGTGCAGGAGGCCCGGGGCTGGAGTCTGCAGCTGGCCTGGGCGGTCTTCCAGTTCGGCCTCCTCCTGATGGTGGGCGGGATCCTGGCCATCCTGTACCGGAATTACCGGGAGGAGCACCCGGACCAGGTCTATGTGCTGGTCTGGTCCCTGATCGTGCTCTTCGCCACCATCCAGCATGTCCGTTACGAGTATTACCTGGCGGTGAACATCGCGCTTCTTGCGGCAATGGCCATCGGGACCGTGTGGGCATGGGGCGGGCAGGAAACCATACGATTCTTTACCGGCCTCGGCTCACAGAAGGAAACGCCAAAGAAGGAGGGGGCTGGAAAGGAGGCGAAGGGGTCCAAACGGGCGAAAAAGGGGCAGAAGCAGGTGCCATCTCCCAAGGCCGCCAGCCCGGCCCTGAAGGTCACTGTCGTGGCGCTGGCTGCAGTTCTCGGGATCCTCTTCGTGGTCTCCAGTCTCCAGACGGATGCGCTGTTCCTGGAAGGCCATCGTATGAACCAGGACTGGCGCGAGTCCCTGGAATGGATGGGGACCAATACGCCGGATACCGGCGTTGATTATTACGCCATTGACGAAAAGGCCACGTATACCTACCCGGCGACTGCCTACGGCGTGATGTCCTGGTGGGACTACGGGCACCAGATTACCTACATCGCACGGCGGATCCCCAATGCCAACCCCTTCCAGAGGGGAGTTGCCGGTCCGTACGGGGCAGCCTCGTACTTCATGACCGAGTCCGAGGACTATGCCAACAGCGAAATTGCGGACCGTCTGGGGACCCGCTACGTTGTCACCGATATCGAGATGGACGTGGCCAAGTTCTGGGCCATGTCCACGTGGTATAACGCCACGGTGTCCACTGCCCCGTACCAGGCGATGTTCCTCTATCCCTCCACCGAGGATCCGGAGCGGTACGAGACCATCGAGTTCTTCACCCAGCACTACTACGAGACCATGATCTCCCGGCTCCACAACTTCGACGGATCCCTGACCGATCCCTCCAGGGTCTACTACCTGGAATACATGGATCCCCAGAAGGCCGGCACCCAGTACCCGGTGCTCACCGCAGCGAAGGTGATGAACGCGACAGAGGCAGCAGCAGCGGTGAATGCCTTCAATGCCCGTGCACCGGTAGGGAGCCACGCGACAGCCCTCTCCGATATCATTTTCCTGCCCATCGAGCAGGTCCCTGCGCTCCGCCACTACCGGCTGATCCACGAGTCGCCCACCAACGTCTTCAGCGGCAGTCAGGCAGGGGCACCGGAAATAAAATACGTAAAGGTCTTTGAGTATGTGAAGGGTGCCCGGATCCGGGGCGAGGGGATCATCCAGGTACCCCTTGTGACGAACACCGGCCGCAGCTTCGTCTACCGTCAGATGAGCGAGAACGGGGAGTTCGTGGTGCCGTATTCCACGGAGGGTGGCCCTGCAGGTGTCCGGGCGACGGGGAAGTACCGGATCGAGGGAACCGGGCAGGAGTTCAGCGTCACCGAGCAGGCGGTGATCCAGGGTCTGGCCGTCTAGACGGTTCCAGCCCCCCGCGAGGCCCTGTGGGCATATCACTCATCACCGGGAACATTTTCCTGCACCCGGCCAGCGGGGTGCCTCCCGAGTCCGCGGACCGGCTCCGGAATGCCCTCTCGGGAGTTCCCGAGGGGGTGCGGTGGCGGGATCCCTCGCCTTGCAGCGACGCCGACCTGGCCCGGATCCACACCCCCGAGTACCTCCGCTGGCTGGAGGTCATCGCCAGAGGAGAGCGGTTCCTGGACGTGAACACCTTCATCTCCCCCCTGGCCTACCGGGCAGCCCGTTGCGCCGCGGGGTCCGCCATCGCCGCCGCGGAACGGGCGCTCTCGGGAGAGGTCTGTTTCGCCATGGTCCGGCCTCCGGGCCACCACGCCGAACCGGCGAGGGCAATGGGCTTTTGCCTCTTCAACAACGCCGCCGTTGCCGCCGCCCGGGCCCTGGACCGGGTGGACCGGGTGGCCATCCTGGACTGGGACCTCCACCACGGCAACGGGACCCAGGCCGCCTTCTCCCGCAGCGAACGGGTTCTCTTCTGTTCGATCCACCAGCAGAACGCCTTTCCCGGGAGCGGCTGGGTCGACGAGATCGGGACGGGTCCGGGCAAGGGGCATACCCTCAATGCTCCGCTCCTTCCGGGTGCCACCCTGGCAGACTATGCCCTGATCTTCCGGGGGGTCTTTGCCCCGGCGATCTCACAGTTCCGTCCGGATCTCCTGATCATCTCGGCCGGGCAGGACGCCCTCCGGGACGATCCGCAGGGCTCGATGCTCCTGGAACCCGGCGACTATACGGAACTGGCACGGATCGCCCGGCGTGCGGCCGGCTGCCCCGTGGCCCTGGTCCTGGAGGGCGGGTACGGCCCCTCCCACGGGGCTGCCATTGGTGCCATCTTCCGGGGGCTCCGTGGTGAGGGGAAGCCGGTCCCGGTCCCTCCCCCGCGGCCCTCCACGGCAGAGGTGGCACGGGTCCTGCGGAAGGTGGGCTACTTCTAGACCCGTTCCGAGAGGCCGCCACCGGAGTAGGCCACCGCCGACCGGCTCCTGTCCACGTTCAGGTGGGAGACCTCCATGCCCGGCACCACCACCCGGACCACCGGGATCCCGGTCCGGTTCAGGTCGCAGATGCAGATCCGCTCTACCTTCCCCTCCAGTTCCTGCATCACTGCACGGATGTCCCCATCGATGGTATCGGTGGCGGGCCCCGGGACCTGCCCGAGAGGGATCTCCTCGGCCCCGGCAAACCAGGCCCGGTTCACCCGCTTCAGCCGGTCGTACCCGATCCGCTGCACCATCTCCTGCCGCTCCGGATTCTTCCCCTCGCCATGGAAGTGGATCGCCCGTGAATGGGCCACCTCGGTGAGAGCCCGGATCGCCGCGATCTCGGGATCGGTGTGGGCACCCGAGCCCGTGACAAGGAGCGCCGGGTCCCGGGCCACTGGATCATCCGCCGCCGCCGCCACCACCGGTACCCGTGTCCGTCCCGGGACCAGCCAGAGATACACAACCACGCCCGCCGCCTGGAACCTGTCCAACAGACCCCTGGCCATCCCCTTCTCAGGGAGGGCAAGGCGCTTCCCCAGCCGGTTCGCCTGCGTGGCCACGGAGAGGGCATCCCGTTCCACCACCTCCAGGAGACCGTGGAGGATCGCCTCCTCCTGCGTATTCCCGGCCCCCAGGCCGTTCGGGTCCGGGCGGAAGAGCGGGGTCACCATGCCCCGGGAGTCATACGGGTAATAGACGGCGTTGGCCGGGACCCACACCGGTTCCTCGTTCAGGAGGTCCCATCCCCCCGTCCAGTGTACCTTCTCGCCCATGGCCAGCCGGCGGGGAAGGATCAGGTCCTGGGGGTCCACCGCCCGGGCCACCCCGATCTCCTCGAAGCTCGCGAGCGGCATCGGGTCTGCCCGGTACTCTGCCGAGAACCGCTCCACCGCCTCCATCATCGCCGACACCCGGGCCTGCAGCGGGTCTGCCCCCTTCCCGGGGTGGATCTGGACCGACCCCCAGGCCCGGCTGGGCCGCATCGCCGCGAAGCAGGGGATCCCCAGTCGATCGAGCGGGGTGAGGTCCACCACATCGGTGACCCCGATGTCCTCCATGAGGGGTACAACGGCGGCGAGCGTCTCCTCCGGGGTCCGGGTGCGGTGGGTGCCGGAACGGGAGCGCTTCTCCTCCCGGGCCAGGGTGATGGGCATGACCGGAGGCATGTCAGGAGGCATGTCCGGAAGGTACGGCAGGAGATCTTTTATACTTTGGCCGAGAGGGGGATCATGATGTACTCCGGAGAGATTGCCGTCGGCATGCAGGTCCGGTACCCCCGCACCGGTACCGTGGGGAAGGTGGTGCGGCTGGAGCAGATGGAGAAGGAAACCTTCGCCGAGCTGGACAGCACCCACCTCCTCTACCGGATCGACCAGCTGGTCACCTACGAGGGAAAGGGGAAGGCAGGCCCGAAGGCAGAGAAGGGCGACCTAGAACGTCTCGCCGAGGAGCGGGAGTTCGCACGGAATCTCCACACCGATACCACCCACCTGGACGAGATGTGTGACGGTGGAGGCTGAAGCCTCCTTTGACGCAGTACGGCGGCGGGTGACGCGAGGGGCGATTACGGGAGGACAGGAGCCTCTCCTGTGAGAGAGGAGGAGGAATGTCCCTGTCGACGCCCACAGGCAGGGTTCCCACTCTCGGGTACGACAGGAACCGTTCAACAGGGATAACCTGTGAGGGATTTCGCCGCCCCGTGATCCGGAGCTAGTCCTTCACCGCGATGGTGGTGAGCTTCACCGATTCCACGCCCTTCTGGGACATGAGCCGCTCGGCCACCCGCTTCAGCTCCGAGCCCTCGCCCCGGAGCAGGATCACCTCCAGGCACCGGTCATGGGTGACGTGGGAATGGAGGGACGCCTGGATC
>JAJRDC010000286.1 GCA_028678635.1 Methanomicrobiales archaeon | reverse complement strand
CGGCGCTCCCCGGGGAAGGATCCGGAGGTGCGGATCCGGATGATCGAAGAAGCCGGGCAGCTCCGGATCCCCTTCACCACCGGGATCCTGGTGGGAATCGGTGAGACCATGGAGGACCGGGAGGAAAGTCTGGCCCTGATCCGGGACCTGCACCGGCGCCACGGCCACATCCAGGAGGTGATTGTCCAGAACTTCTGCCCCAAGGAGGGGACACCCATGGCGGGGGCTCCGGTTCCTGACCCCGACGAGTTCTGCGTCACCATCTCCATGGCCCGGGACATCCTCCCCGACGACGTGGCGGTGCAGATCGCCCCCAATCTCGCCGACGCCCGGTCGTTCGTTTCCTGCGGCGTGGACGACCTGGGCGGGATCTCGCCCCTCACCATCGACCACGTGAACCCGGAGCATCCCTGGCCCCAGATCGAAACCCTGGCAGAGATCGCCGGGACGCGGGGTCTCAGTGAGAGGCTCTGCATCTACCCGCAGTTCATTGAGAAGGGATGGTATCCCCCCCGTATCGAAGCGCTTATCAGACGGCTGGAGCAACAGATCCGGGAGCGATCGCTGTGAAGAAGGGTGGACTCCTGTACCGGGGAAAAGCCAAGTCGGTGTACCGCACGGACGTGCCCCAGGAGCTGGTGGTGGAGTTCCGGGACGACATCACCGCTTTTGACGGCGGGAAGAAGGCGAGCCTCTCTGAGAAGGGCATGCTGAACGCCCGGGTCTCGGCCTTCTGCTTCGAACTCCTGGAGAAGGCCGGGATCCGCACCCACTACCTGGGGATGATCGATTCCTCCACCATGCGGGTGCGGACCCTCACCATGATCCCGCTGGAGGTGATCGTCCGGAACGTGGCGGCGGGATCCCTTGTGAAGCGGTATCCCTTCACTGAGGGGCAGCCCCTGGACCCGCCCGTTCTCGTCATCGATTACAAGGATGACACCCGGCACGATCCCATGATCAACGACGAGATCATCCTGGCCCTGAAGATCGTGTCCGCGGAGGAGCTCAGGGAAATCAAACGCCTGGCCCTGGCCGTCAACCAGGTACTCCGGGATTACCTGGAAGGAAAGGGGATCACGCTCGTGGACTTCAAGCTGGAGTTCGGGAAGGACGGGGCCGGGAACATCACCCTCGGGGACGAGATCAGCATGGATTCGATGCGGCTGTGGGATGCGCGAAGCGGGCAGTCCATGGACAAGGACGTGTACCGGTTCGACAAGGGCGACGTGATGGAGGCATACCGCCGGGTGGCGGAGCGGATGACGGGAGGGGCCGGGGGGCGATCCCGGTGAAGGTCAACGTCCGGATCACCATCTCGCTCAAGAAGGGGATGCTGGACCCCGAGGCCCGGGCCATCCGGCATGCACTGGAAAACCTGGGCTTTGCGACGGAAGCCCTCTCCACCGCACGGGTCTTTCTCGTCACCATGGAGGCAGGCAGTAAGAAGGAGGCGAAGGAGCGGGCCGCCGAGATGTGCGGGCGGCTCCTTGCAAACCCCGTCATCCACCGGTACCAGATCGAGGTCCTGGAATGAGATTCGCGGTGGTCCAGTTCGGCGGATCCAACTGCGACCGGGACACCTGGCACGTGCTCCAGGAGGTGCTGGGGGTGGACACTGACCTTGTGTGGTACAAGGAGGGCCTTCCCCGGGGCTGCGACGCGGTGGTGCTTCCCGGAGGATTCTCGTACGGGGACTACCTGAGGGCGGGGGCCATCGCTGCCCGGACACCGGTGATGCAGGACATCCGGAGGCATGTCCTGGACGGGAAGTTGGTGCTGGGCATCTGCAACGGGGCCCAGATGAGCGCGGAGGCGGGTTTTGTGGAGGGGACCTTTGCCATCAACGCGTACCCCAAGTTCCTCTGCCGGCCCGTGAACCTCCGGGTGGAGACCGCGTCCTCGCCCTTCACCTCTCGGTTCCGGGAGGGGGAAGTGATCCGGCTCCCCATCGCCCACAAGGAGGGGCGGTTCATCGTCCCGCCGGAGACGATGGCTGCCCTCAACCGGGAGCACCGGGTGGCTTTCCGGTTCTGCGACGAGAAGGGCGTGGTCTCGGAGGACGCGAACCACAACGGGTCGCTGGAGAGTGTCACGGGAGTCCTGGGACCGTTCCGGAACGTCCTTGCCCTCATGCCCCACCCCGAACGGGCGTCGGAGGAGGTCCTGGGATCCGCGGACGGCCGCCGGATCTTCGAGTCCATGATCCGGCATGTGGAGATCGAGGGGTAATCCGATAACATCGCATCACACCTTCAGCCTTTTTCTTTTCCCTTGACGGTTCGCCGGATCTGATGAGTACTTGTGGGACGCTCTTGGGGGGCTTGCGCCCCCCCCCGCCGCGTGGGCGTCCCCCCCGGTTAATCCGGACAGAAACATCTTCGGGAAATCACGGGCGTGGTGGTCCATCCTGTTGTCGTGGGGGTGGGACCGGGAGGGGGTTCGCCCCCTCCCGCATCATGACTGGAAAAACCGGCTACTGCAGGGGGGGAATCCCGGTAATTCACTCAATCCCGGGCAGCCGAGAAAAGGCACTGAAAAATCGGGTGATCAGGGGGCCTTGGGGGTCTCCCCGGGCAGTTCACCTTGGGCAAGGACGATCTCGATAGACGAGACGTTGGTCTTGCCGCTGTCTGTGTCGATCACCTCGGTGGAGGTGATGATCTCCTTCTTCGAGACGTTGTCCAGGAACCGGTTCAGGGCGATCT
>JAJRDC010000185.1 GCA_028678635.1 Methanomicrobiales archaeon | reverse complement strand
GATCCATGACGGTAAGGGCGCCCTCGTCACGGACCTGGCCCGCGGAACGGTAGAGCCCCTCGAGCTGCCCCGTACCCCGATGGTGGACCTGGGAGAGGTGGAGTGCGGCGATCTCTCCCCCCGCCAGGTGGGGGAGGCGATTGCAGCTCACGTCGAGGGGATCAGGTTCGGGGAGGAGCCGCCCATGGCGATGGTGACGCTCACGGGGGCGGACCGGAAGACGCTCCAGGCGATGGACCAGGGTATCCTCCGGGAAGCACGGGAGCGGCTCCTGGATCTCAGGATCCAGGTGAAGGCCGCGGGAGACGGGACGCCCCTCACCGAACGGCATGACCTCCGGGGTGTCAACTATGTGGACCTTTTCGGCGAGTACCTGCAGGCTCAGCAGCTGCCCGAACGGCAGCACCGGTATGTGCTGGAGAGGGGATCGGCAGTGATCCGGCAGGTGATGGCCGGGGAAGGGGAAGAGGATGCATCTCGTTAGGCTCCACCTCCGGAACTTCAAGCGGTACCGGGACCAGGAGGTACTCTTCCGTGACGGGATCACCGGCATCCTGGGGAACAACGGAGCCGGGAAGACCACCATCGTCGATGCCGTGCTCTTTGCGCTCTATGGAGTGGAGAACACCGGTCTTGACAAGAAACACATCGTCCGGGCATCGGCGGGCCCCCGGGAACGGGCCGAGGTCCGGCTGGAGTTCTCGGTGCGGGGTGAGGAGTACACGGTGGTGCGGACCCTGGGACCCAGGATCCAGCACACCGCGCAATTGAACCATGGCTCGAAGCTCCTGGCGAAGGGCGTCACCGACGTGGACGGGAAGATCCGGAGCATCCTGCAGATGGGGCCCCGGGATTTCATGCACACGATCTTCTCTGCCCAGAAGGATCTGGCGGCGCTCCTGGATGCCACCCCCGGCTCCCGGAAGGCCTGGTTCCGGAAGGTCCTCGGTGTGGATGCCCTGAAGGACAGGGGAGGGGAGACCCTGCGCCGGGAGATGGCGGAGGCGGAGAGGCGGGCCACGCTCCTGGAGGGCAGGCTGCAGGGAACGGATCCGGAGGTCCTCCTCCGGCAGCAGGGGGAGGCCGAAGCAGCCATCGCGGCGCTCGTGGATCGCATCCGGGCGCGGGAGGAGGAACAGACCGCCCTGGATGCACGTCGTGCTGCGCTGGAAGTGGACCTCCGGGCCCGGCAGCAGAGGAAGGAGCAGGACCTGCTGATACGGTCCAGGATCACCGCGGCGGAGGCGGAAGGCGGGCGGATCCGGCGGGAACGGGGACGGGTGCAGGAAGAGATGGCGGCCATCGGGTCGAGGCTGCGGGAGTTTCAGGCACTCTCGGCGCGGGAAGCGGAGTTCCCTGCGCTCCGGGGACGGTATGATGCCAGCACGGGTAAGGCACGGCGGTTCCAGGAACTCTCTTCAGAAGAGAAGATGGAGAGCAGCCAGCGGGAGAAGGTCGGGAAGGAACTGGAACGACTGAAAAAAGAGCGGGACCTCCGGGAACGGGACCGGGTTCTCCTCGGGGAGCTGGCCCCTGCGGTGGCCCGGCGCACCGAAATGCAGGCACAGCTGGCAGCCCTTGCCGGGAAGGAAGCACAGTACCACGCCCTGCAGGTTCAGATTACCAGGGTGGAGGGGGAGCTGGCCGCTGAGGGGAAACGTGGGGCTGACCTCCGCGGCCGCATTGAAAGGATGAAGGCAGCCGGGGAGCGGCTCGCTGCCATCGCCGGTCCCTGGACTGAGCCGGGAGGCGGACCGGAGGATCCGGATACCCTCATCGCGTCACTGGAGGGGAGGCGCCGGGATCTTCTCGGAACGGCAGCGGATCTCAGGGCTGACCGGGAAGGGGCAGCCCGGCTGAAGAATGAGCGGGAAAGGCAGCTGGCCGATATCAGTTCTCAGGGCGCGGACGGTACCTGCCCCACTTGCCGGCAGCCCCTCGGAGATAAGTACCGGGACCTGGTCGCGGAACTCGGGAGAGAGATCGGGGAGATCGCAAAGACTGTCGCTTCCACCGCGGCGGCCCAGGAGACAGCGGAACGGGAACTGGCCGCGCTGGACGCGGTGATGGGTGATGCACGGGGTCTCCGGGACACCTGTGCCCCTCTGGGAGAAGCCATGGCCGAATGGGATGCCATCCAGGAACGGAGCCTTCGCCTGATCTCCGGTAGGGAGTCCCTGGAGGGGCAGATTGCCGGTCTGGGATACCAGCCGTCCGCGAAACAGGCCCTGGAGAAGGAGGTGCACTCGCTTGATGATGCGTGGAAGCAACACCTAACGGCCACCGAACGGATGAAGACACTCCCAGAGGTCCGGAACCGGCTTTTGGATCAGGAGAGGGAACTTGAGAAGATCCGGGAGCACCTGGCCGGGATCGCTGCGGAGCGCACGCACCTGGCCTTTGATCCGGGGGAACACCGGCGCCTCGAAAAGGAGATCGCTGACGCAGACCGGGCCCACAGGGAATTCCTTGCACGGAAAGCCGAGATGGACCGGATCCCGGTGCTGCAGGAGAAGATCGCATCCCTCAGTGCAGAGGGAGGTGTTGTGCAGGAGAACGTGCGTGCGCTGCAGAAGGAGCTCACGGTCCTGGCCTTCTTACCGGAGGAGCTGAACCGCGTGGAGGCAGCGCTGAAGGAGAACCAGGCAGAGCTGGTGCGGGTCGCGCGGGAACTCGAGGCCGCCCGGAGAGACCAGGAACACCGGAGGGCGGATCGGGAGCGCATCGCCACAGAGATGGCCCGGATGGAGACAGACCGGGCTGACCTGGACCGGCTTCGGGAGGAAGTGGCGCTCCTTGGCCTGACCCGGGACCAGCTGAATGGGTTCTCAGACCACCTGCTGGGGGTGGTGCGGGACCAGGTCCAGGGTGAAGCGGGCCGGGTCCTCTCCGAGATCACGGACGGGCGGTACGACACGGTCCTGATCGATGACGGGTTCGACCTCC
>JAJRDC010000206.1 GCA_028678635.1 Methanomicrobiales archaeon | reverse complement strand
AAGCCGCTCCCGGTCACGGTCAGGGTGAAGCCGGCGCTGCCGATCTTTGCCGAGGACGGCGAGATGGCTGAGATCTGTGGTACCGGGTTCTGCGAGGGGGTCGGTGTTGATGTCACCGTGGCAGTAGGAGTGGGGGTGGGTGTCTTTGTCGTGGGGAGTGCCGTCACCGTGGCGGTGGGTGTCGGGATAGGGGTCTTTGTGGGCGTTGCCGTCGGTGTCGGCGTGGAGGTGCCGGAGGTCAGCGGCACGTTCAGGTCGGACCTGGACCGGGTTGCCCCCACTCCTTTGATCTCCCCCTCGCCATAACGTCGATCGTACCGGTTGGGATTGACATAAATGTTGTACGTCAGGGTGGCGGAGGTCTTCACCTGCCCGGAATAGTGACCGGAGACATCCGTGTAGGTATACACCGCGGTCCGGTAATCACTGCTCATGATATAGACGAAGATACCGCTCAGAGCGTTCCCATAGGTGTCCGTCACCTGCCCACCGAGAACGATATAGCCGGGAGGTATGGTGGAGGTCGGGATTACGACGGCCAGGGCCGAAGCGGGTATCAGCGCTGCCAGGAGAAGAACGATCAGGAGTGCTGCAGGGGTCCGTTTCATGTCAGTGCCTCTTCGGGTGCTCGGGGACAACGACCATCCCCGGTGAACGGATGAGATAGTATTAGTTTCACGTTGTCATATATATCTGTTTCCAATTTTTCCTACCATTATAAGCTATATAATTTGATTTTAGGATTTAGAAAAACGATGGAAACTGTTTCAGAGAGCATATTAAATAATTTTGAGCGGTGTCTTCTTTTTCCGGGATCCGGAAAGGCTGCTTGTCTAATCCCCTGGCTTTGCGCCCCCTTCCATGCCCCCCGGGATCGGATATCCCTTGGCAACGGCTCTCGTGAAAAGGATGTGACGGGAATGTCAGATGACAGAACCGCTGAAGGTGTCGCAGGAGTTGATGTCACCACTTGAAAGGCCGGTCCGGAACCACTGCATCCGCTGTGCCGAGGTGCCGTGGGTGAAGGAGTCCGGAACCACGTACCCCTGTGTCTGTTTCTGGAGGTTGTCGTCGCCAATCTTCGACGCGGCATTCAGGGCTTCCTCTACGTCCCCCTCTTCGATAATGTTCCTCGCCCGGTCAGCCCGGTTCGCCCAGACGCCCGCGTAGCAGTCGGCCTGCAGTTCCAGCATCACCGAGTAGCGGTTCGCCGTGACCTCGTCACTCCGGCGCTGGATGGCTGTGACCTGGTCCAGGATCCCGAACTGGTTCTGCACGTGGTGCCCCACTTCGTGGGCGATGACGTATGCCTGGGCAAAGTCACCCGGAGCCCCGAACTGGTCCTTCAGTTCCTGGTAAAAACTCAGGTCAATGTACACCTGCTCGTCAGCCGGGCAGTAGAAAGGGCCCGTGGCCGACTGAGCGTACCCGCACGCCGACTCTGCTCCACCTGAGAAGAGCACGAGCGTAGGTTCCCGGTAGACCGCACCGTTCTCCCGGAAGATCACCCTCCAGGCATCCTCGGTATCTGCGAGCACGACAGAGACCATGTCTGCTAACTGCGCTTCCTCGGCAGATACCGTTCCAGTTGTCCCTCCGTCATAATACGAGCCGCCTTCGGTGGTGATCGTATTGAGCAGTGCGCCCGGATCTGCACCCATCAACACGGCGATGAGGAGCAGGACTATGATCCCTGCGCCGCCGATGGCGCCCCCCTTCACGATCTGCCCCCGCCTGTCCTCGACGTTGGTACTCCTGCGTCCCTCCTGCCATCTCATGATACATCCTCCCTCGGCCAGTCTGATATCGATCCGGGATACTGCCAACCGCCCGTGGTTCAGAAGCCAACAGCCGGTGCCCGGTGCATGTGCATATAGAAAAACAGGGATCTTAAAGGTGTGCATCTGCAGAAGCTGCCGGACAGCGAAACCTTTAATTCAGTCCGCTGGATCTCTCCCTACTGGGGTGATTGAGGTGGGGCGAAAGGATCTCGGAAAGGAATTCCCGAGTGTTCTCGATAGCGCGTACCGGGAATCCCAGAGGCACCGGAAGATTGCTGATATCATGAGCAGGGACGTGGTGTCAACCGCGATAGGCACCCTGATGGATAAAGTGGCACGGATCATGGGCGAAAAACACATCGGGAGCCTGGTCGCGGAGGAGTTCGGCACACCGGTGGGCATCGTCACTGAAAGGGATCTCCTGACCAGGGTGCTGGCAGGCGGGATGGACATGGGGGAGACGACCGTCAGGGATGTGATGTCCTATCCCCTTATCAAGGTCTGCCCTGGGGCCGAAATCCGGGAGGCTGCCCGGACCATGATACGGCGCAAGGGAAGGCTTGCCGTCTTCGACTGCGGGCATCTCGTGGGGATTCTCACTGCATCCGATCTCATCCGCAGCATGCCTGAGGCACCGGAAACCAGCCTCCGGGTGGATGACTTCATGACCAGGGAAGTCGTGACCGTAGACAGGGGAACCACTGTCGAAAGGGTAGCAGAAATCATGGGGACGACAAGGATCGGGAGCGTCATTGTCACCGGGAAAAAGGGATCCCCCGGGATCTTTACTGAACGGGACCTCCTCTCGAAGTTCCTGGCACGGGAGAGGCCCCTGGATGTCCCTGTGGGAGAGGCCTCCTCATCCCCGCTCTGCACGGCACCGGCGGGCATCAGCATCCACGAGGCGGCCGCCCTGATGGCATCCAGGCATATCCGGAGGCTCCCCCTCATCAGGGATGAGAAACTTGCCGGTATCATCACCGCTCGCGATCTCGTTGAGGCATACGCGAAGTAGGAAGCCGATACGCCGCGGATCAGCACAACGAACCCCCCGGCATGGCGAGGGTGTGAAGAAATGGGGATCCGGCAAGGACCCGGATCTCTCCCGGATTGTGTCTCGGACAGGGCCCCGGAGGTAGCCCTATACCTCCAGCACGCCCTTCAGGTTGCCGAGACTCTTCTTCAGCTCCTTGCGCATCGAGCTCGCCATCAGGGGTGTAAGGATCTTCAGGAATCCGCCCACCTTCATGTCGTAGAGGATGGTGAACCTGGTGCCGCCCTCCATCGGATGATAGGTGTTATGCTGTTCAATGATCACGGCTCCCGAGTCGATCTTCTTCCCATACCCCCGGTTGGCCTCGAACTCCGTGACCTTCGCTGTCCAGGGCATGCTGCGGCCCATCAGGCGGCTCGTTCCCCGGAACGTAGTTCCCACGCCGACGGGACCCGGGGACGTCTGTTCCGATTCCACGATCACCGAATTCCACTTCGGCCAGTGTTTTGCATCGGTCGTGTAGGTGAAGATCTGCTCGACCGGGCGCTTGATATCGACACTCTCCTCGATTCTTGCCATCTGACCTCCCTCCTCCCTCTGGTGAACACCCTGCGGTCCTGGTCACTGCAGAAAACTGGACACATGGGGTGGATGACTGTGCCGTTCTGGTACGAACGGCCTCTGCCCGGCACAAGGACAATGGGGCATTGTCAGGGAACGTGATAAAGATACTGCATGGTCCTGAGGCGGAATGCACGGAATCGGGCGGCGGACGGTGGAATCGCTTCCCTGCTTCCCGGTTGCCCGAATGGGGATGGCGGGTTATGTGCGGGACCGAACGGATGGCAGGTAACCGGCACCCATTCCTTGGGAAATCCGTCCCGGCATTCCAAACTCTTTTTACCCCTCCCATCCGAAACTATACGGTTCCGGCCCCGGTAGGGTAGTGGATATCCTAGAAGCCTCCGGAGCTTTTGACCTGGGTTCGAATCCCAGCCGGGGCGTCCCCCCCACGCTGTTGTTTGTTCTATCCCGGATCGGCAATCCCGATACACTTCCGGGGACCCCGCGGCGCCCCGCAGGGGCGACGTGGGGATAGCAGGAGCATATCGGGTTCATTTCCCAAGTCGAAGGGATCGGCTGGATTTCTCACTGAGTGTACCACTATCCCCGCTCCGCCCTCCGGGCTCCGCGGGGTCCCCTGCGGCGATCCTGGATTCCGGATCCACGGTTCACCGGGAATTGGCAACCTTCATTCTCTCAGCAACTCCAATAGAAGTGTAACGACGACCCGGAGTCCCGC
>JAJRDC010000313.1 GCA_028678635.1 Methanomicrobiales archaeon | reverse complement strand
GATCTTTTTCCAGTGCAATGAGGAGTGCCCCGTCCAGCAGGAGACGCATGGCCCGGTTCAGGGACGCGTAGGTGAACCCGTTACCGGCATCCCCCACCACCACGGCATCTGCTCCCTCCTGCACGGGGACGATCCCCCCGATCCGGAAGTCCCGGTCCACGTCGCCGGTGGTCAGGAGCAGGCACCGGCGTAATCCCCTGGCTGCAAGCCACTCGGTGGCCGCACCCGCGGGGGTGAGGATCTCGTCCTCCATGATGGCCAGCCCCATCCCCTGCAGCCGGTCGGCCACCGATGCCCGCGACCTCCGGGTGGAATTGGAGAGGAAGCGGAGCGGGAGACCCCGGGAGCGGAGGACAGCCAGTGCGTCTGCGGCTCCCGTTATTGGTGATGACCCGACATGGAGAACGCCGTCCAGGTCCATCAAGAGCCCACGGATCGGGTTCATTCTCCTGTTTCCTCCCATCCATTCCTGAACCACCATGGGATGCCGGAGGTCTAGAACATGAGGGTCGCCAGGGTGCAGGAGAACCCGAGTTGCTACCCCGGTCATGATGACCTGATCGTCCTTTTCCGGAACCGTAGAGGTGTGGGACACTCCCGGGAAGGGACCGGCCACACGGTGACGTCTGCAGTTGTTACTGATTGAGAAACGGCGGCGTGAAACAGGAGAGTAGGACTACCGGGACGCTCCTCGGGATTACCGCCCCCACTGCGTGGGCACCTCCGTCGGTTTTTTCTGAATCATCGATCAATTCGGGCATCACACCGGACAACCGGGCCATCCTCACCGGGGGAGGGGTCGGGAGGGGGCATTCCCCCGCCCGCACCGGCCAACCACAAAACGCCATGGGTTCAAATATCCGGGGGAATTCCTCACGTTATTCTTATCCCTGATCCCGGTACAAACATGGAACCGGGATCCTGCATGAACCGTACCTCTGCGAATGCCCTTGTCGATCTCGTCGCTCTCATTGCATTCATCCCGAGCATCTTCTCAGGTATCCTCCTCTGGTACCTGCCGGAAGGGGGGTACCGCGGCGGCCTGAATCCTGCAGCCCTGGAGCCGTTCCTTGGACTGACCCGGTCTGCATGGGAAAACCTGCACCTCTGGAGCAGTCTCCTCCTCGCCGCCTGCATCCTCGCCCACCTGCTCCTTCACCTCAGGTACTTTGCCCGGCTTCCGCAGCTCCTGGGGGGAAGAGCTCCGGAGAAGGAATCACCCTGAATCCCCCCTTTTTTCGGAGGTTCGGCATTTCCCGGCCCCCTCTCCTGACGACTGTTCTCCCCGGCGATCCACGACTGATAACCTTTAAATCTCGCGCCACCCATGGTAATTGATCCACAAATGGTCTGTACTGTGATTGTCGGCGGTTTTTTCGGGGATGAGGGAAAGGGCAAGATCGTGGCCCATATCGCACACCGCGACCGGCCGGCGATCATCTCCCGGGGGGGCGTGGGGCCCAATGCAGGCCACACGGTGAAGATCGGGGAGAAGTCCTACGGGATCCGGATGGTTCCCTCCGGTTTCGTGTACCCGGACGCCCTCCTCTGCATCGGGAGCGGGGTGCTCGTGGATCCCCGGGTCTTCATGCACGAGCTGGACCTCCTCTCCGTCCGGGGCAGGACCTTCATGGACCTCCGCTGCGGCATCATCGACGAATCCCACATCCAGCGGGACAAGGGATCCGAGCACCTGTCGAAGAAGATCGGGTCCACCGGCACCGGTTGCGGCCCTGCCAATGCCGACCGGGTGATGCGGGTAGGGAGGCAGGCCAAGGACCTCCCGGAGCTTGCAGAGTTCACGATGGACGTGGCAGAGGAGATCAATGAGACCCTGGACGATGGGGAATCGGTGATCCTGGAGGGGACCCAGGGCTTCGGCATCTCCCTCTACTTCGGCACCTATCCCTTCGTCACAAGCAAGGATACTTCCGCCTCCCAGATCGCCGCCGACAACGGGGTGGGGCCCACCCGGATCGACGAGGTGATCGTGGTCTTCAAGGCGTACCCCACCCGGGTGGGGGAGGGCCCGTTCTCCACGGAGATGACCCCCGAGGAGGCCCACGAACTGGGGATCGAGGAGTTCGGGACCGTCACCCACCGCCCCCGCCGGATCGGGGAATGGGACGGGAAGATGGCCCACTATTCGGCCATGGTGAACGGGGCCACCCAGGCCGCCATCACCGGGATCGACCGGGTGGACCCGGCCTGCACAGGCATCAATGACTGGCGGAAGCTGACCCCTGCCGCAAAGGAGTTTGTGAAGAAGGCGGAAGACGACATCGGGGTTCCTGTAACCCTCATTTCCACGGGACCAGAGCTCTCCCAGATCATTGACCTGAGGAAGGAGCGATGAGGCGCCGGCTCCTTCCCATCCTCTGCTGCCCTGTCTGCAAGGGCGACCTGGAGCTGCAGGTGGAACAGGAGACAGAGGAGGAGATCCTGGAGGGGACACTGCGCTGCGGCCGGTGCCGGGTCGATTACCCCATCCATGAGGGGATCCCGGACCTTCTGCCCCGGGGGGCCGGGCCGGTATAGCGGGGGAGTGCGTGGCGCCCACAGAGATCCACCTGAACCGCCGGGGGATCAACTCCATCGAGGCGCCTCTGGATGCGGAGGTTGCGGCGGGAAAGAGCCTGGACCTTGCCCTCATCAATCATGGCCATCCCCTCCACCTCTCGGTCTCGGCGGTAAACGCCGGCCGGTACACCCCCTTCATGCAGCAGAACCTCTTTGTCCAGGGGCAGGGTTCCCTCTCCATCCCGGTGAAGGGGGACGCCCCTTTCGGCACCTTTGACCTGGAGGTGATCACCGGCTACGGCATGAGGAAGGCGGTCCTCTCGGTCTCGGTCATCTCTGCCCCCGTGGAGAAGGCACCGGAAGTGAAGGCCCCGGCCGCGGAGTCGGGACGAAAGCCCCTCCCCATCCGCCTGGCAGTGCCGGTTCTTCTCGCTCTCGGTGTCATCCTCTATGCTGCCTGGTGGATCCTGGTGCAACCCCCCCTGGATCAGGCGGTTCTCTTCAGCATCCTCTCGTTCCTGGCCCTCGTCTCGGCGGCGATCCTGGCATGGCTGCGGCCCCCCTCGTCCTCCTAGGGGCCCTCGCCGTCGACCGGGTCATCGGCGATCCCCCGTCACCGTACCACCCTGTCGCGCTCCTGGGCCGGTTCGTCGGGTGGTGGGGCCGTCCGGCGGCCTGGCCGGCCCACCTCCAGCGGCCGGCAGGGCTCCTCTGCGGCCTTGGCACCGCGGCACTCTTTGCCTTCCCTTTCCTCCTGGTGGACAGGTACGGCCCCTGGTGGCTCTTCCTTCTCGCAGGTCCCTTCCTTCTCAAAGTCACGCTGGCATGGCGGTCCCTGGAGGAGCACACTCTCTCGGTGGTGCAGGCCCTGGACCGGTCCACGGAGGAGGGGCAGCGGCAGGTGCAGCGGATGGTGAGCCGGGACACCGGTTCCCTTACCCCCGACCAGACCCTCTCTGCAGCCTACGAGTCCCTCTCCGAGAACCTGGTGGACAGCATCACGGCACCGCTCTTCTGGTTTGCCCTGGGATCGCTGGCCGGCTGCGGCCTTGCCGCCGCGGCCTTCTACCGGGCGGTGAACACCATGGACGCCATGCTGGGCTACCGGGACGAGCGGGAGCGGCTTGGATGGGCTTCGGCACGGCTGGATGACCTGGCCACCTACCTTCCCGCCCGGATCACCGGCCTCGTTCTCCTCGCCTGGTTTGCCCTCCGAGGCCGGTTCCACGCGGCCTGGAACGGCCTCCGGGCCGATGCCCGGAAACGGCCCGGGTGGAACGGGGGGATCCCCATGGCCCTCATGGCCAGCGGCACCGGCACCCGGTTCGAGAAACCCGGTGTCTACACCATGGGACCGGGTGACCGCACCCTCCGTGAGGCGGGCCAGGACATCATAGGCACGGTCCGGGCCACGGTGATCATCGTGAGTCTCCTCCTGATCGCCGCGCTGGTTTTATTGGCTTCCCCTGCATAGAGTACGTGCCATGAAACTGGAGGAACTGAGGTTCGGCACCGAGCTCCTGAAACGGGGCTTTGCATCCATGCAGAAAGGGGGGGTGATCATGGATGTGGTGAATGCCGACCAGGCCCGGGTGGCGGAGGAGGCGGGCGCGGTGGCCGTGATGGCCTTGGAGCGGGTGCCGGCCGATATCCGAAAGGCCGGGGGCGTGGCCAGGATGGCGGATCCCGCCCGGATCGCCGAGATCATGGAGGCGGTCTCCATCCCGGTGATGGCCAAGGTACGGATCGGCCACTTTGTCGAGGCGCAGGTGCTGGAGTCGCTCTCCGTGGATATGATCGACGAAAGCGAGGTGCTGACCCCGGCCGACGAGCAGTTCCACATCGACAAAACGAAGTTCACGGTGCCCTTCGTCTGCGGGGCCCGGGACCTGGGGGAGGCCCTCCGGCGCATCCACGAGGGTGCCGCCATGATCCGGACCAAGGGCGAGGCCGGCACCGGGAACGTGGTGGAGGCTGTCCGGCACATGCGGGCCATCATGGGAGAGATCCGTGCCCTGCAGGGGAAGAACCGGCAGGAGCTGGCGGACCGGGCCCGGACGCTGGAGGCACCGGTGGAACTCGTCATCGAGAGCGCCGAGCGGGGCCGGCTCCCTGTCGTGAACTTCTCGGCGGGCGGGATCGCCACCCCTTCGGACGCCGCAATGATGATGCAGCTGGGCGCCGACGGCGTCTTCGTGGGATCCGGCATCTTCCTCTCCTCCAACCCCTCCCGGATGGCCCGGGCTATCGTCGAAGCCGTCCACCACTACGATGACCCGAAGGCCATCGCCGATGCCAGCCGGGACCTGGGCGAGGCCATGAAGGGTCTCGACATCCACCTCCTCAAAAAGGAAGAGGTGCTGCAGACCCGTGGGCGTTAGGATCGGGGTCCTGGATCTCCAGGGGAACGTCTCCGAGCACCTCCTGGCCTTCCGGGAAGCCCTGGCCCTGAGCGGTCAGGAGAAGGGATCCACCGTGGTCCCGATCCGGTCCGCCGCTGAGATCGCCGGCTGCGACGGCCTGGCCATCCCCGGCGGCGAGTCCACCACCATTGCCCGCATGGTGGACCGGAAGGGGATGCGGGATCCGATCAGGAATTTCCCCGGCGGGATCTTTGCTACCTGCGCAGGCCTGATTCTCCTTGCCACCGCGGTCGAGGATGACCGCAGGTTTCCCCCCCTGGGCATCCTGGACGTGACCGTCCGCCGGAACGCCTTCGGCCGCCAGCGGGAGTCTTTCGAGCAGGACCTCCTCCTGGAGGGCGAGAAGGAGCCGTTCCACGCGGTGTTCATCCGGGCGCCGGTGATCACCCGGACGGGTGCCGGGGTTCGGGTCCTGGCCCAGCTCCCCCAGGGGGCCATCGCAGTGGCCCAGGGGCCCCACCTGGGCCTGGCTTTCCACCCGGAACTCTTTCGGGACCGGCGGCTCCACCTCCGGTTCCTGGCAGGGCTCTCAGTCTGAGGTCAGCGCCGGCCCCCATTCCAATCATTCCATTATTCGTAGCATGTTGACGTTCTCGCTTTCATGCGTACTGGCGAGACGCTCCCGGGGGCTCCGCCGCGGCTCCGCCCCCGCCGCGTGGGCACCCCCGCCGGTTTCCAGCTAAATTCAGATCCATCGGTGATTGGTAACCGAACGGCTGACTATCCTCACGGGGGAGGGACCGGGAGGGGGCCTGCCCCCTCCCGCACCGGATAACAATACAGGATGGATCAAGAGCGGGGTAACAACCGTTCTCAGGGTTCTCGCCACGGGGGTGGGACCAGTGAGGGGGTGTGTGCCCCATCCTGTACCGGCCGACAGGAGAGGTCGCCGAAACCCCGATCCCTCACTGCTATGTAGGGGAAGCGACAAGATCCCGATCGCGATCCCATGTTTGTGAAGACCCTTCTCCCCACGGATTTCTCACCGGATGCCACGTCGGCCATCGCCTGCATCGGG
>JAJRDC010000093.1 GCA_028678635.1 Methanomicrobiales archaeon | reverse complement strand
GTCCTGGGCGCCCAGTTCGCCCGTCTCCCCGTAGAGGAGACGGTGCCCGTGAATACCCGGACGGTGATCGGCCCCGCGGCGGAACAGCCCCTGGTCATCGAGACCCCGCTCCTTGTCACCCACATGTCCTTCGGGGCCCTCTCACGGGAGGTGAAGGTGGCGCTCGCGAAGGGAAGTGCTGCCGTGAAGACGGCCATCGGTTCAGGCGAGGGGGGTATCCATCCTGACGAGCGGCAGCACGCATACAGGTATATCCTGGAGTATGTCCCGAACCGGTACAGCATCGTCCGGGAGAACCTCCGGGCATCCGACGCCGTGGAGATCAAGATCGGCCAGTCGGTGGAACCGGGCCTGGGCGCCATGCTCCCTGGCGAGAAGGTCACCGAGGAGATCGGCCGGATCCGTGGCTACGACCCGGGTACCGATATCGTCTCGCCCGCCACCTACGACGATGTCCGCACCACGGCCGATTTGCAGGCCAAGATCCACTGGCTGCGGGACGAGTCCGGCGGGAGGCCGGTGGGGGTGAAGATCGCGGCCGGCCACATTGAGGAGGACCTGGACGCGATCCTCCCGGCCGGCCCCGACTTCATCACCATCGACGGCCGACCGGGTGCTTCAGGGGCCGCGCCCCGGTTCATCAAGGATGCCACCTCGGTGCCCACGGTCCATGCCCTGCACCGCGCACGGAAACACCTGGACCGCCGCGGGGCCGACCAGGTCTCCCTGATCGTGACAGGCGGCCTGCGGATCTCCCCGGATTTTGCGAAGGCGCTCGCCATGGGCGCCGACGCCGTGGCGCTGGGGACAGCGGCGCTGATCGCCTGCGCCTGCCAGCAGTACCGGATCTGCCACACCGGCCGGTGCCCGGTCGGGGTCACCACGCAGAACCCGGAGCTCCGGGCCCGGCTGGATCCCGATGCAGCGGCCGAGCGGCTGGCCAACTTCCTCCGGGTCTCCACTGATGAAGTGGTTCGGTTCGCCCGGCTCTGCGGCCACACGGATGTCCATGCACTCTCACTGCGGGACCTCTGCACCACGAGCCGGGAGATCGCGGAGTACACCGACATCCCCCACGTCTAGCCGGCAACCTTCATCCCTTAAGTAATCCGGGGGGGAAGAGTAAACCATGGCAGCCGAGCAGCTTCAGGTGCTGGGCATCGTCTGGGCGGTGGCGGGCGCGGCAGTGGTCGCGTACCTGCTGGCCACCGGCCGGCTCACCCGGAAGGTCGGATACCTCATCCTCCTCATCTCGATCCTCCTGGGATTTCTCATCGTCTCCCCCATGGTCCCCCTCCAGTTCCAGCAGGTCCTGGCCGGGGTGGGGAAGGGGATGTACACCCCACTCCTCTTCCTCGCGGTGTTCCTCGCCGTCTTTGCCATCATCGCCGTCATTGCAGGGAGGGTCTTCTGCGGGTACCTCTGCCCCATCGGGGCCGTGCAGGAGGCTGCCCATCTGGCACCGGTACCGAAGGAGAAGACCGCGAAGGCAACGCGCCTCTTTACCTATTTCCGGTGGGGCTTTGTTGTGGTGCTCGTCGTGGCAGCGATCTTTTTCTCGACGGCTCTCCTCCAGTTCTTCGGCGTGCAGCAGTTCTTCACTCTCCAGGTGGCCACGGTCTCATTCTTCGTGTTTCTCGCGATCATCGCAGTGGCGGCGGTGATGTACCGGCCCTTCTGCCGCCTCTTCTGCCCAATCGGCGCGATCCTGGCCCTTGTCTCCTCGAACGCCCGGATGAAGCTCCGCAGGACGAAGGAGTGCATCAACTGCGGCAAGTGCGATGCGATCTGCCCCACGGGCGAGGCAGGAAAGACTGCGACGAAGGCGGAGTGTTACCTCTGCGGACGGTGCCTGGAGGTCTGCCCCCGGGAAGGGGCGCTCCGGTATGGGAAGGTCTGAACCGGTCCTCGCCGAGCAGATCCTCCCCCATCCCCGGTTCGGGTGCGCCCTCCTCCGTGTGCAGGGGACCCGGCTCTCCTGTCAGCCTTTGAAACCTGGCGATAGGTTCATTGCATGGTCTCCCCGCATCCCCTCCGTGAACGGAGGCCTTGAACGATGCCACCGCACTGTGATACCAGAGACGGCCCCGTCGTGAGGGCGGCGATGAGGGCCCTTGAAACCGGGAACCCCGCATACCTGCTCATCTGGGTACCGGAGGAGTCGGAGGGGGAGCTGAGGAGGGTGTTTGAACGGGTCATCGATGCCCGCCGGTCGGGAGGAGCGGCACAGGAGGTGGCGGACGACTGGCTCTTTGAGACAGCCGTGCGCCTGCACCGGGCCGGCGAGGGGGCACCCTACAGCGGCCTGAAACCCGCCGGGCTGGACGAAGGGCCGGTGGTCCCCCGTGCGGAACGGGCTATCGCGACCGGTGATCCCTCCGGTATGATCCGGTTCCTGCTGGACACGGTGCAGGAGGACCTGGAGCACCGGTTCCACCGGGTGAAGGAGACGAAGGAGTATGACCCGGATGACATCCGGGCCGGGAGGGAGTACATCCAGGCCTACATCGGGTTTGTTGTTCACTCCCACCACCTGTACGAATACGTGAAAACCGGCGGCGGCCACGGAGGAGAAAGGGCCCACCACTGAACAATCCCCCTACCGGGGGTGCTCCTTTCCCAACCTTCATATCGTCACAGGCCGGTACCCCGGGTATGGACTGGCCGGTCTTCACCGCGATCCTGACGTTCTTTGCGAACCTGTTTTCCATCTGTGGAGCTGCGCTGATCATCTGGGGCGGCCTGGCCGCGGCCTACTCCGTGATCCTGAAGGGCGCCGAGCGGGCTGCCCTTACCTACACCCGGATCCGTCGGGACTTCACGGCAAAGATTGTGTTCGGCCTGGAGTTCTTCATCGCAGGGGATGTGCTGTTCACGGTGCTGGAACCCACCCGGGAGGAGCTGCTGCTTCTCGGCCTTGTCGTGGTCATCCGGGTGATCCTGGGCTACTTCCT
>JAJRDC010000017.1 GCA_028678635.1 Methanomicrobiales archaeon | reverse complement strand
GACCCTCTGCGACGGGGGCACCCGGTTCGCGGTGCTGGAAGGCTGGAAAACGCGGCTCTATTCCCGGATCGTCATCGGGGATCTCCCCTCCGAGACCTGCATTCTCCGGAACCCGTCGATCGAGGAAGTGCTGGCACACCTGGACCGGTTCGATGATTTCTTCACCCCCTCGGGTCTCGTCAGGGAGCTGACCCGGGGCGAGAGCGGAAAGAGGACCGGGGCGATCCTCACTTTCACCGGGGTGGTGAAGGGCCGGGACGGGGACCATCGTACCAGCTCCCTGGACGTGGACGGATCCGTCGAGCCGGAGCTCCGGCAGATCTGTGGTGAGCTTCGTCAGGTCCCGGGCATTGAAGGGGTGGGATGGTACCACTGCCGGGGCAGGAAGTATCCTGGAGAGGTGATCACCTGCATCGCGATCCTGGCGGATCACCGGAAGGAGGGATTCCTGGCCCTGGGCCGGGCCCTAGAGATGCTCCGGAATGTGGCGGGTGCCCACGGGCACGGGGAGGTGTGAGGATGGCGGGGATGCCCCCCAGGGCGAAACGCCTCTTTGGCACGAACGGCGTCCGGGGAGAGGTCGGGAAGGATATGCACCCGGACCTGGTTCTCAGGATCGGGATGGCCCTGGGATCCATGAGGGGGGGATCCATCCTGGTGGGGAGGGACACGAGAACCTCAGGGCCTGCACTCTCCTCCGCCCTGCAGGCAGGGCTCATGGCCACGGGGTGCCGTGTCGCTGATGCCGGTGTCGTTCCCACCCCGGCGCTTCAGTATGCGGTGGCCAAGGTGTACGATGCCGGCGCCATGGTCACCGCATCGCACAACCCGCCGGAATACAATGGCGTGAAGATCATCGACACCGATGGTACCGAGATGGGTGATGATGAGATCATCCTCCTGGAGGACAGAATCCTCGCCGACCGTATCCCGACCGTGCCGTGGAACCGGGTAGGTACCATCTCCCCGGCCCCCCACATTCCGGAGGAATATGTGCAGGGGGTCTGCAGCCACTTCCCGGGGGGCGAGGGAGAGGGAATGACCGTGGTCGTGGATCCGGGATCCGGTGCCGGATGTGCCACAACACCGGCGATCATGACAGGCTTGGGATGCCGGGTCCACACCCTCAACGCCCGCATGGACGGGACGTTCCCCGGGCGCGATCCCGAGCCCACCGCCGAGACACTGGCTCCCCTCGCCGAGATGGTGAAAGCCACGGGGGCTGCGTTCGGGGCTGCCCATGACGGCGATGCGGATCGCACGGTCTTCGTGGACGGGAAGGGCCGGTACCTGGAGGAGAACCGGGAGTTTGCCATGATCGCCCGGCATCTCCTAAGGAACCGGCGGGGGACGATCGTGATGCCGGTGAGCACCTCGCGTCTCGTGGAGAAGGTGGCCTGTGCATCAGGGTGCCGGGTGGACTATACACCGGTGGGCTCCATCTACGTGGCCCGGAGGATGAGGGAGCTCCTCGCGGCAGGTACCCCGGTGGTCATGGGAGGGGAAGGGAACGGGGGGCTCATCTTCCCGGACCACCAATTCTGCAGGGACGGCGGCATGACTGCTGCGATGATGGTCTCCCTCCTCTCCTCCACCGGCCAATCCCTCTCGGCCCTGGCTGATGAACTCCCGGCCATGATCCTGATCAAGGAGAAGATCCGGTCCCCCCGGGCCAGGGATGCTGTGGCGGCCCTGGAGAAGGCTTTCTCCGGCGAGGACCTGGACCGGACCGACGGAATCCGCCTGAACCGGGACGATGCATGGGCCTTGGTCCGCCCGTCAGGAACCGAGCCCCTGCTCCGGATCCTCGTGGAGGCAGAGGACCGGGGACGGGCGGAAGCGCTGCACCGGGAGATCCGGAACCACCTCAGGGATGCAGGCATCTGAACCGGGGCCGGGGGCGGTTTGGAGAGATCCTTTCCTCTGCCCCCATTCGCGGGACCCCCTTTTCCCGTCACACCCGTTATACTGCTAAATTATGCCCTAATATGGTTTTGTATCCATTAAATCAGAAAAATCGTTTCGTAATATTTAAGTAGGGCACTCGGGCAATATACTATTCTAAGAAAGGACCGTCCCGGACCATGAATCTCAATACGGCGCAGATACGGAAACGAATCCAGCAGGCCGTCTCCACAAAGAATTTTGAGGAGATCGACCAGCTGATCCAGGACATCAGGGCCGTCCAGAGGAGAAAGGAGCGGAAAACCCACCTCTCGGTGGTGCATGCTGCCCTGAAGGAGGTGATGTTCGAGGAAGGTCTCCCGGACCTCCTCGTCTATTTGGGCGAGGTCCCCTTCCCGGAGATCCAGGAGGTGATCAACCGCGCGGTGCAGCTGTACATCGAGACCAGGAACGAGGCCTGGCTGACCCGCACCATCCAGCTCTGCAAATCGCTGGAACGGAAGAACTACCAGTCCAAGATCTTCTCGGTGATTGCGAAGGATCTCATCGAGGCGGGGGTGAACGAGAAGGACCGCCAGCTGATCGAGAAGGGGATGACGATCCTCCACATGATCAGCTTCCGGAAGCACCGGTCCAGCATCATGATGGACATCATCCCCATGATCATCGTCTGGTCGGTCTCCACCGAGGATGACCGGCACCTGTACACCTCCCTCCAGCTGATCGATGTCATCGGGGACGTCTCGAAACGGTCCATTCTCCACTCGGAACTCGCGAAAGCCATCGGTACCATCGGGATCCTGCAGAGGAACCTTTCGGTGGTTCGGGAAGCGGTCCGGATCGCCATCATCATCAAGCAGAAGCAGCGGCGGATGTCCTGTGTCACCCATATCCTGGAGCGGGCCTGGACATCACCGCTGGGGAAGCACCTGGAGGACATCGTCGGGGCCATCAACCTGATCGGGGAGATCCCCCAGCCCCGGAAATACGAGATCCTCACCATCCTCCTGGAGCAGCTCCTGAACCGGGTGAAGGACAAGAAACAGATCCAGCACACCCTCACCGTGCTGGAAGGGCAGATCCCCGAGTCGGTGGAGTGCATCGTGCGCCAGCTGCTCCGGAAAGCAGAGATGAGCGGGGACAAGTGGTTCTTTGAGCGGGCGCTGGAATTCAACGAGCGGATCGCCGACAGCACCCGGTACCCCATCCGGGAGATCGTCTCCTCGGCGAGCGTGGTCGTGGACCGGACCGGTGACATCGGGCTCCTCCTCCGGATCGTCCCCCTGCTGGACGTGGCGGCAGGGACCTCGGATGAATCCTTCCTCTCCCAGTACCTGCTCCTCTCCGATACGCTCTTAAAGAGGGGAGAGATCCGGAACGCCATTGACATCTTTGCCCGGATCGGGGGTCCCCGGGAGACCGCCAACAAGAACGCCACCGAGACGTGCGTGAGAATCCTGCGCGAGGGGGTCGTCCGCGACGAGATCCCGCAGGTGAGGGAGCAGATCCTCTCCCCGATGGAGGCAGGCCAGCGGGATCTCGTCATCTCGCGGGCGCTCGCAGACCTCTGCAGGGATGCCCAGTTCCCCGACATGGTCCGGCACCTGCCCTCCTTCCAGGAACTGGCAAAGGAACACTCTGCCCCGGGAACGCTGATCCCGGAGTGCATCCGGATCCTCATTGATCGCGGGTTCATCGAGGCCCAGGACCCGTCGGCGCTCCTCACGCTCGCAGACCGGATCCCGAACCGGGCAGACCGGGAGCAGGTCATCTCTGCCATTGTCATCGGAATTGCGAAAGTGGGGGTAGCACTGAAGAACCGCGACCTGCTGCAGCGGGCAGTCGGGCTCTCCTGCGAGATCCGGGAGCAGCGGCCCCGGTCCGAGGCCCTCGGGCACGTCATCGACCAGGCCACCATCCTCGCCGTGGAGCAGGGAGACCTGGACCTCCTGCACCGGATGATGAGGTGGACGGGATCGCTCCTGGACCGGGACTTCAAGCTCTATGCCATCGACAGCGTGATCAAGGGCATGATCACGTACGGGATCCACCACCGGTCCCCGAAGGCGCTGAACGAGGCCTACCAGATCACCCACACGGTGGAGGACCCCTCCCTCCAGCAGCAGCAGCGCGAGGCCATCATCGAGGGTCTGATCCGGGTGGGGTGCCTGAGGTTCACCGCGGCAGAAACGCCCCCCACACCCGACGCGATGGCCTTCCAGGTGGAACCCTTCGAGCAGGCGCTCCACCTCCTCGTGGAGAGTGTGAACCGGGCCCAGCTCTCCCTGAAGATCTCCAAGTACGTGGATATCATCCTGGAATACTCCCAGAAGTCCAACCGGATTGACTTCCTGATACCCCTCACCATGTTCATCCTGGAGATTGAGGAGAGCCTGGAGCGGAACGCCATGTTCTTCCGGATCGTCGGCACTTTCAGCGACGTGATGGAGAGCCTGGATTCCACGGACCCCTACGAGATCATTGCCACCGTGCTCCAGAAGCTCCAGAGCGACCACATCTCCCCCATCGTGCTGAACCTGATCCTCCGGCTGCTGGAGCAGACCCAGGACTCGTACAAGAAGTTCTCTGCGCTCTGCAACCTGGCCGACTCGTACCTGGCGATCCGGGAGAATGAGAAGGGAAGGGCCATCCTGGTCCGGGTGCATTCCTCGCTGGATGCCCTCCCGGACCCCTACGAGAAAGCCCTGATCCTCTCGGATCTCACCGGGATGCTGGCCCGCGTGGACGAAGCGATGGCCCACTCCTGCCTGGAGCAGGCCCAGCAGCTCCTGGACAGCATCCAGGGGGAGCAGGGGTCTGTCGTCCGACGGCATATCATCTTCTCGATTGTCAGCCTGAATGCCCTCACGCCCCGGGAGGAGAATGTGGAGACGGCCCTTGCTCTCGTGGGCCAGATTGAGGATCCCGTGGAGTACGTGAACGCGTTCATCTCCATCCTCAGGATGGTGATCCCGGGTCCCCGGACCAAGCAGATCCTGAAATCCATCTACGATGCCATCACCGAGATCCCCTCCACCTACGAGCGGGTGGAGATGCTGATTGGTGTCGTCCCCATGGCCGAGCAGTACGGGGAGAAGGGGGACGCACCACGCCTCCTGGAGCAGGCGAACCAGGACATCGAGTCCATCTCCATCCCGTTCATCTCCACCATGGTGAAGAAGGGCCTCGTCCAGGTGATGCTGATGGTGGCCTTCAAGCGGGGGGACGAGGCCATGACGAAGAGGGCCCGGGAGGTGACCACCCAGATCGAGGACGATGTGATCCGAGCCCAGCTCCTGGCCCAGATGGGCGTGGACCGGCGGGAATCCCCCCCGGGCCCCATCACCCAGGCCTTCAGATCCCTCCGGGAAAAGATCCGGGACGGCAAGAACACCATGGCCGAGATCTCTGCGGTCACCCACCTGATCAACAGCCTGCCGGACCGGGCCAAGCGGGCCAGGCACTATGTGGACCTCTATTCCCTGTACCTGAAGGCCAAGGACGACCGGGTGGCGGAACGGATGCTCCAGGCTGCTCTCGACGAAGCCTCCATCATCCGGCCCCTCTCCCGCCGGGCCTTTGTCCTGGGAGACCTCGCCCTCAACGTCTATTCTGCAGGGGACGAAGAGACCAGCCGCGACATCCTGGGGATGGCCGTGTACGCGGCCATGAATATCCGTGAGGATGAACTCCGGGACAGCATCTTCCACGAGCTGGACGTGGCGCTCCGCATCATCGAGGAGCATCTCGCGTGAAGACGGTGGAGATCCACGTCTCCGGGAGGGTCCAGTCTATCGGGTTCCGGGCCTGCACCCGGAAGATTGCCACGAACCTGGGGATCACCGGCGAGGTGATGAACCTCCCCGACGGCCGGGTCCGGATCTGTGCCAGTGCAGACCCCGCGGTGCTGGAGAAGTTCGTCTCCCTCCTCTACGAGTGCCCGCGGGGGGTGATCCGCTCTCTCTCCATCGCCGACAGGGAACCCCAGCCCTATCCTGACTTCTCCATCCGGCGCATGCTGGAGTGAGCGCACCCTGCGGTGCGGGTATCGCACCCCTGAAGCGGGAGTGGTTATACCATCGCGGTGAAGGGCTGCTGGGCCATCACCGATTCCAGCAGCCTGCCCGCATACGCATCGATCTCGTCCCTGCCGATGGAGGCGTGCAGCTGCTGCACCAGCCGGTGGGCCGAATCCTCCGACAGGTGGCAGCGGGGGGGGCTGCATTCATAGTCATCCGGTGAAAGGGATCGCCTGGCCATCGCAAAGACCACCTCGTCCACCATCCGCGGTTTTAGGGACTCCATCAGGTCGTAGACGAGCCCCCCGGCCCCCTCGTGGAGCATTCCCCTCTCCGGGTCCAGCCGGGCGCCGGTGAGGGAGAGGCAGCACTGGGAGTAGAGCACCGCGTACCCCAGGGAGAGCATGGCATTCACCGGGTCCTGGTGGGGACGGCGGGTCCGCCGCCGGAACCCCAGCTCCGGGGGAAGGGTCCGGGATACCACCTCGTAGTACATGTCGGAGGAGAGGGTGGCAATCCGCCGGATCTCATCCAGTTTCACCAGGAACTCCACCTCGGCCAGGGACTGCTGCAGCACCTCACGCTCTCCCTGGTAGAAGAGGGAATCCCCCTTCTCCTCCTGGAGCCGCTCCAGGCGCATGAGCCTGGCCCTCATGGCAGCCGTGGTGATGGCCACGGCATAGCGGTGGGCAGGTGCAGAGGCCTGGGCACCCCGCACCTGCTCGTCCGGGCGATCACCGTGGGGATGGAGGAAGCCCAGCGGGGTCCCATCGGCATCAAAGAAAGAGATGGAAGCCCCCCGCTTCAGCAGGTTGATAACGGCCGAGGTATGCAGATGATGGCCTCCCACGATCAGGAGATGGCTGATGCCCGCGAGGGGCAGTACCTGGACCCGGCCTTCTTTCTGGATCTGCAGCTGTGCCTGCGTGGACCGGATGTGGTGGCCGAAACCGGTGACGGTGACCCAGGGGACCTGCACGGAGCTTTCGTTGTCCATGGTGGGGAACTTCTCGTGGAGTATCTCGCCTGCCTGCCTTAAAAAGGCCGCGATTCCATGCCACGGGCGGCGGGATCAAGGCTTTGTGGGAGGAGCACCCATCTCACCCCCATGCAGGCCGGTGCACGGGCGGAGTGGCACGCGCTGCGGCACGTGATGGTCCACGAGCCCGGGATCGAGGTCTTTTTTGCCCTTCTTTCACCCTGGCACCACCTCTACGAGCGGTTCTTTGACCAGGGCCAGGCCCGGCGGGAACACCGTCAGCTCTGCGACCTCCTCCACGGATCCTTCGGGGTCCGCGTGCACCGGCTGACAGATACCGTGAGCGAGGAGGCCGTGTCACGGCCGGAGATCCGCGAGGCACTCGTGTCCCTGGCCGCTTCCCGGATCCGGGCAGAGGGTACAGGAGGGATCCGGTGCGAGGCCCGGTTCACCGGGAGCACGGACCGGGACCCCCTGGCCCTCCGCCTCCGTGACCCCGGCCACCTGATCCGGATCGTGCTCCTGGATCCAAGGCTGGATTTCTCCGGAGACCGGGTGCAGGTCTCCCTGGGGAGGCCACTCCATAACCTCTACTTCATGCGGGATCAGCAGGCGGCCACCGACCGGGGCATCTGCACCGGCCGGATGGCCACCACGGAACGGGAGGGAGAGGTCTCCCTCTGCACCCTGGGCCTCTCGGCCCTGGGGATCACCCCTGCAGCCCGTGTCCCGTCAGGCAGGTTCGAGGGCGGGGATTTCCTCCCGGCCGGGGACGTGGCCTTCATCGGCCGGGGATCCCGCACGGACGCACGGGGCGTGGACGAGGTCCTGCAGAGCGGGGTCGGGGTGGACGAGGTGGTCGTGGTGGATGAACCGGTTCATCCCCTGATCAACGGACGGGATCCCATGGTCTGCATGCACCTGGACACGTACCTGAACTTCCCTGCAGAAGGTGTAGCGGTGGGGTGCCCCCTGCTGCTCCGGGCGGCAAAGGTCACGATCCTGCACCGCAGCGCAGACGGGTATGTCCCGGCCGGGGGACCGGAGCACCTGGAGGCGTACCTGCGGGAGCGGGGCATGGATCTCGTGGAGATCTCGACCCTGGAGCAGCTCTGCTTTGCCACCAACTTCCTCTGTATCAGGAGCGGCACCTGCATCACCCCGGATACCGAGCAGCTGGCTCCCCTCGTGCTCTCCCGGCTCCGGGAGAAGGCCGCGTGCTCCCCGGAGAAGTACGGGGCGCTCCTGCGGCAGGCCGAGCACGAGTACGGGAGCCTCTCGGCGGATGCCGAATTCTTCCCCCACTCCCGCGCCGTCCACCGCCAGGGCCTGGAGATGACACCGCTCCTCCTCACCCATGCCACCGGGGGGTACGGCGGCGCCCACTGCATGACCTGCACGCTGTCCCGCTGAATCACAGGGTGATGCAGGTACCGGTGAGGCCCTGCAGGGCCCGGGGAGCTTCTTCCAGGGACGTGATGATCCCGGCCTTCCCCCCGGCCCGGGCGAACCGGATGCAGGCCTTCACTTTCGGGCCCATGGAGCCCTCCGGGAAATGTCCCTCCTGCAGGTACCGCTCCGCCTCCGCCGCGGTGATACGCCCCAGGGGCTCCTCCTGCGGGGTGCCATGGTGGAGGGATGCGTGGGAAACGTCGGTGAGGATCAGGAGGACGTCGGCACCCAGGGTGACGGCCATGAGCATGGCGGTCAGGTCCTTGTCGATCACCGCCTCCACCCCCCTGAGGGTCCCGTCCGCGTCCGCCGTGACAGGGATCCCGCCGCCACCGGCGGCTACCACGATGAACTCCCCGTCGCAGAGGATCCGGAGGGAGTTCTGCTCCACGATACGCACCGGCTCGGGGGAGGGGACCACCCGCCGGAACCTGCCGGGTTCCACTTCGTGGATGGCCCAGTTCGGGCGGCCGGTGTGGGTCATTGCCTCCTCCCTGGTATAGAACGGCCCGATGGGCTTCTCCGGCCGGCTGAAGGCCGGGTCGGCAGGATCGACAACGGTCTGGGTGATGAGCGTGATGACCCGGCGGTGCACGCCGGCCCGCCGGAGTGCATTCTCCAGTGCCTGCTGGATCAGGTACCCGATCAGGCCCTGGCTCTCTGCCCCGCAGATATCCAGGGGCATCAGGGGGAGGATCTCCTTCGCACACTCGTTCCGGAGCAGAATATCCCCCACCTGCGGCCCGTTGCCGTGGGTGATGGCCACCCGGTGCCCCAGGGCCACGAGCCCTGCGATGTGGACTGCCGCGTACTCCACGTGGGCCCGCTGCTCCTCTGCGGTTCCCTGCTCCCCCCGCCGCAGGATGGCGTTTCCACCAAGGGCGACGACCAGCTTCATAACCCTCTGTACTGCCAGAGGGAAGATAAAAGGAGAGGGGGAGCGATCCGTTCACCGGGATTCAGGGTTCTCCCGGGAGATCCGGATCAGGTTCTCGCGGCCCTTCTTCACCTTGACGATGGCCTTCCGCTCGTGGAGGGCCGCAAGGGCGGCCGAGACGGTGGACTTGGGCATGCCCAGCCGCTGGGTCATGTCAGACTGGTACATCTCCCCGCCGCCCGCCTCCAGGAGGAGGAGGATCCGGTCCTCCAGGTTCTTCACCTCGATCCCGGTGGGGAGCGCGTCGGCCGGCGGGGAGGTTCCCGGTGCCGGGGGCTTACCGGGGCGTCTCCGGCGCCAGAAGAGGAGGCCCAGGATCACCAGAGCGCCGGCCACAACGGCGACTCCGATCAGGAGCACTGAGAATCCTTCCTTTGCAAGGACCACCTCCGGTTCACCCGGGCCAAAGGACCGCATCCCGTACCAGACCAGGCCGTCCTGGATCCGGTCCGGGGCGGGATCCACCTGCTGGACAAAGTAGCCGGAGGGCGGGCGGATGATCAGTGTATGGTCCCGGGTCAGGTAGAGTCCCCCCACAAAGGCATCCCCCACCTCCAGGCCTTCCTCCTTGTTCGCAAAGCCATCCCAGGTGAACGTGTACCGGACCACCCCGAAGGTGCCGGTCGGCACCGACTGGATGGCGGAATCTGAGGTGAAATCCCGGGCCTGCATGGGCCGGCCGGTGGTCACTGCTGCCTGGCTGGCCGACTGTTCCATGAGTGTCTGGAACTCTGGCAGGTACACCGACGTCAGTTCCCTGGAATAGTTGCCAAAGGCTGTCTGTTCATCGGCCCCGGCAAGGGGTGTCCGGTACTCAACGGTCCAGAGGGCGGAACCGTCCTCCTGGATCTGGAGGCTGTAGGTGGTCATCTCGCGGGATTCGGGCTGGCCGGCTGCCGGGGCCATGAGGAGGAGCACAAGACCGGTGAGGAGGATGCCTGCCTGTAACGGTCCGACAGCCCGTTTCATGCACACGCTCCCGCAGACGACGGAATCATCAAGGAGAGGATGGAGGTGAAAATACGGAGACAGGGGGATGGGGGGGGCAGGTTATTCCTTCTTATCAGAATTGCCAGATCCCTCGCCGTTCCCATCAGTGTCCGCGTCCTTGTCCCGGCCCAGTCCCTTCCCGGGCTTCTGGTCGTCAGGGGTCTCCGTGGACTGGACGGTGGATTCAGCCGTCTCAGTCTCCGTGGGGGAGGGGGTTGCCGTCGGGGTTTCTGTTATTGATCCATTCGTTCCCTTCGGCTTATTCTTTTCCTTCACCTGGACTTTGACCATCACCATCTCGTGGCTGCCCGCGTCCTTCAGCTGGATCTTCACCTGGGTCCTCTCGGTGAACTGATCCTGGACGGCCGTGCTGCCCTTCAGGATCTCGGCGAGGGTGGAGCTGTCCGGGTAGGCGGAGTGCAGATCCTGGATGATGGCATGGTACTTGAACATGGTCTTCTGCACCGGTACCAGGTCGGTCTCATCCACCGTGGGGCGGTTCAGCTCCCCTGAGGCCTGGTTCAGCTTCTCCTGGTAAGCCTCCATGGCCCGATTGGCAGAGGTGAACTCCTGGTATTTCAGCATCGTCTTGGTCTCCGAGATCCGGATCTGCGCGTGGACCATCATCTTCTCCATCCGGGCGGTTTCATCAGGTGTGAAAGCCTCGTCCAGGTTCTCCATCGCCAGCTTCAGGCCGTAGAAGATGCTATCCGGGCCCATGGTCCCCTGGTACTCAGGGATGTCATCCACCAGCTGGTCATCGGTGCTGGCGATTGTCTGGGCTCCCGCGCTGCAGATCAGTACGGAGAAGACCAGGGCCACGAGGCCCAGGACCTGTGGCATTGTGCGGTTGTGATTCATGGGTATCCACCTGTGTATCCGGTTGTTTCCGCTACCCCAGTCTTGCATCCGGGGCAAGATAATGCTGGCCAGAGTCCAGCGGTCCGGGGACCGTCCGCATCCTGCGCAGCCGGGGAAAAACCGTTCAGAACTGTTCAAAGATCCAATCGGGGCGAGAACCACTATTTTTCCGGAGCATGCCGGTTCCGGGGCTGATACGGGGCCTGGCACCCCCTCTTCCCCGCGGGGGCGCTAAAGCCGGGCGGTGTTTCCTGAGCGGGAAAAGGGGGGGGTGCCGCAGGGGGGATTGGTCCGTCGGTGCCCGCGAAAATCAGGACGACATGGTCCAGGACTTCTCAGACGACCCAACCCCATGGCACAGGGAAAGGATCCAGGAAGAACCGCTCCGGATCGAAGGTATCTGGCGCCGAAGAGGGGTGGGAGGGGGAGAGGCTCTCCGTTCGGGAGGACAGGACGGAGGGGAAAAAAGGGGGAGAAGTTATCCCGCCACCAGGGCCACGTCGTCGAGGGTGAGAGGGACCCCGGCAGAATTCCCGTTCAGGGAGATGCTGAGGTACCGGGTCCCTGCCGTCGTCGTAAGCGGGACCGAGAGCTGCACCCAGCCGTCGCTCTCCTTCACACTTCTCCTGGCGAGTGCGTCGTACGCGAAGGCATCCGTGGAGGATTTGATCTTCTCCGCGTACGTGAGGCCGGAGAACTGCTGGACATAGATCATGGCCTCCCCGGGCATGGCAGATCCCCTGACCCACATCGATGCAGTGTATCTGGTGCTCCCTGCCACCGCAATAAAGGGCACGGTGTTGAACCCGCCGCTGCAGCTGACACCCCCCTTCACCGGGTAGGCGGGCCCGGTGGCGGTGAGGGCGAGTGCCCTGCTCCCCGAATGGACAGGCAATCCCACCGCCGATGCGGTGGCGCGGTAGCCTGACCATCCGGTGGTCCCCTGCTCGAAGCCGGCGTTCGGGATCGTCACGGTCCGGGGGAGGACCTGCACGGAAACATCGGGTGAGGAGTCCCCGAACCATGCCACCGATTCCCGGAGCATCTTCCACTGGAAGTGGTACGTGCCGGGGGTGGACGGTGCGGTGACGGTGAAGTCAAACTGTTTCTGCTCCCCCGGCGCAATCGAATCGCTGCTCCCCAGGTTCACCCGGTTCGTGGTACCCAGCCAGACATGGTTGTCCTGCGGGTTCTGGGAGCCCAGCCGGTAGTTGTTTGCTGCCGTCCATGTGGTGGACCCGGTGTTCTTCATGTTCACCGAGACAGTATACTTCTGGCCGGCCGCCATCGTGGACGGCACGCTCTGGGTGACAAACTGGGCCCGGTTCCCTGCGGGCATTCCCACCCGCACCGCGACGTTGGAGGATGCATCCCCGAACCACTCCACCCCCTCGCGAAGCATCTTCCACTGGAAGTTATACGTGCCGGGTGCCGAAGGTGCAGTCACGGTGAAGTCAAACCGCTTCTCCTGGCCGGGCGCGATGGAGTCGCCGCTCCCCAGGTACACCCGGTGGGTGGTGCCCAGCCAGACATGGTTGTCCTGCGGGTTCTGGGAGCCCAGCCGGTAGCTATCTGCTGTGGTCCATGTGGTGGACCCGGTGTTCTTCATCGTCAGTGAGACGGTATACTTCTGACCGGCCGTCATATCGGACGGCACGCCCTGGGTGACAAACTGTGCCTTGTTGCCCGCGGCGGGCGGCGGGGTGCTCCCGCCGCTCTTCACGTAGGCCGTGAGCGGGGGCATGAGGGGGGCGATGTCAAAGTCCTGCCAGTTCGGAATCTCCAGGGAGAAGATGGTGGCCCCGAGCACGTAGCTGTCCTGTTTCAGGAGGGAGTCGTACCACCTCAGCTGTTCCATGTACCCCTCCACGCTGGTATAGCTCTTCCAGCCCTTCTGCCCCTGGCCGATGACCCCGCCATCAATCCCGCACTCGGTGATGACCAGGGGGATCTGCCGCCCGTCAGGGATCAGGAACCAGTTGTATACCTTCCGGTACCGCATGGTGGTCCAGCCTTCCCCGCTGCCCGACTCATAGTAATTCTGCAGGGACGGTGCGCTGTACTCGTGGAGCGAGAGGACACCGCCCTTCGCCCGGGCCTCGTCAATGGCCGGGTAGAAGGCCCTCCAGTAGTCCCCGAGGGGCTGGCCGTTCCGGACCACCTCGGGAGTACCCACCGAGAAGGAACCGATGGCCGCCTTTCTGCCATTCTGGGCGAGGATGCGGACACGGGCGGCATCGAACTGCCCGAGCCACTGCATCTTGGCGACGGTATCCACGGAGGGCTCGTTGTAGCCCTCCCAGTAATCAACGGCCGGGTAGGCCTGGATCACGCCCCTGCACCGGTCCCACCACTGCTGGGCCCGCGTACCCGCATCCCCGTCGGACGGCTCATCCGCGAAGTAGATGCGGCCCACGATCAGGGTGGCAGGCGACGCCGCCTTGATGGCCGCTGCCTGGTCCCAGGGGGATCCCGCGCCGGATCCGCCCAGCAGCTTCACCACCCGGGGCTTTGCATCACGGATGAAGGGCATCGAGAGGGGGCCGAGCAGCGAGGTGTGGATCGTGAGCTTGCTCTGTACCGTGGCAAGATCCGTGACGGTACTGCCAGCATCTCCTGTGGCAGCAGCGGCGTGCACCGGTGCCAACGCCAGGAGAACGACGAGGGCGAGGATACCCCATGGTACCCCCGCACCTCCCTGAGCCTGTTGTCGAGGCATGGTTCATACCTCAAGAAAGATACGGGGAGCCCGGTCAGACCTTCCGGATCTGCACGTCATCCCAGTAGATGGTCTTCCCCGTCTCGCGTGTGCAGAGTGACGGGTCCAGGTACTTTGCCTCGCCATGGGTGGTGAAGGTCACCGTGAGCTTCTGCCACCCGTTCCCGCGGTTTACGGTCTTGGCCAGGTACTGATCATAGAGGAACGCATTGCTGCTCCCCTTGATCTTGGTGCTGTACGTGGTGCCCCGGTACTGCTGTACATAGAGGTTGGCCTCCACGTTGGCGCTGTCCGGGTTATACACCCAGGCGGAGACCTCGTATTTCGTATTCGGCGACACGGCGATGTAGCTGGTCGCGTAGGTCCCGCCGGAGACAGTTTTCCCGTCCTTCACCGAGTACACCGGTCCCCTGCCTGAGAACTGCATGCTCGAGGATCCCGCGTGCTTTGCCGCACCGGATGCGGCCATCGTCACCTGGTATCCGGTCCAGCGGCCAACGCCCCCCTCCATGCCGTCGGAGAAGACCACCGGGTCCGGCGCAGGTGACGATGCCTTCGCCAGCGCCTGGTACTTGTACCATGCCGCCCTGCGGTACGCGGAGGGGTTGTTCAGGGTGGTCTGCCAGTTCTGGCGCACCAGGCCGAACCACTCTGCGTCCGGCGCGTAATGGGTGCGGTCATCCCAGGCAAACCAGAAGGCCACCCCCACCTTTGTCTTTGAGCCATCCTTCACGGTGGGGATGGTGCGGTACAGGCAGTCCAGGTAGGCACCCTGCTTCGCCTCATCGTTCCCGAAGAACTGGACGGGGCCGCCGAACTCCGTGAGCCAGATCTGCCTGCCGCCCGTCTGAGCATACAGGGTATTGATGTTGTCCTGGATGGTCCCCCGGCTGCTCCACCCGTAACCGCCGCAGGTGGCCATGTAGGGGTGGAAACCGACGGCATCATAGTAGATCTGGCCACCCCAGTTCGACCGGACATTCTTCACGTACGTGGCCGCCCCGCCCGCACCGCTGCAGAGGCCGGCAAAGACCACGGTGGGCGGGTTCGGGAGCTCCTTCACCTTCAGGTAGGTGGCCCGCAGGAGGACGGCATAGTCCTTCTCTGCCAGGTGGGGCCCGGCGTACTGGCTGGTCGTGTCAGGCTCGTTCCAGATCTGGACCGCCTTGATCCAGGGGCTCGCAGCCACCTTGTTCTTCACTTCCTGTGCGAACCGGTTCGAGTAGTCATTCCAGGACTCGCCACCGTTCTGGGGGATGGACTCCTGGTTGAAGATGACGAGCCAGTTCACGTTCCCGTGGGGGTTGATATCCTTCTGGTACTTGATGGACCGGACCCACCGGACACCCAGGTCCGAGAGCTCGGAGTCGGGCGGGTTCGTCTCCGGGTAGTTGGCATTGATGCCGAGGCCGAAGAGGTCCGAGGTGGGACCCGGCGAGGGGCTGGGATTCGGGTTCGGGTCAGGGGTTCCCGAAGGCGTCAGGGCGAAGTTGATGTCGTTCCGGTTCTGGTCCGGGACCACGTCATTCCGTGTCACCTCGTTCCAGGCCGGGTTCACCAGGTTCTTGTTGGCCACGAGGTTGTAGTAGTGATTCCAGTCGCTGAACCGGTCCACCTCGGCGGAGAAGGCGCCATTCCCGTCCGTGGTTTTCGTAAAGGCATTCCCGTCATGCCGCCAGAAATAGACCTGGATCCCGGAGATGCCCTGGCCGGTTACCGTGGAAGTGACACGGCCGGAGAGGGTCACCTTCCCCGGGGGCTGGCTGACCCGGTCCAGGTTCTTGTTCACCACCTTGTACCCATTGACGGCATCGCCGAGGGAGACGTCATTCACCTCTGCGGTGGTGTAACGGGAGTCATAGCCGGGTTCGCCGGGCTTGTTGAACGCGATGTTGAACCCGACACCGGCATCGTTCACGCTTCCCGAGGAGAAGTAACCGTCAGAACCGGTTTTCTTCTGAACCGTGAGCTGCCCGTCCCTCCGCCAGAGGAGGACCGGGATGTTTGCAAGGCGCGTGCCGTATCCCCCGTCGCCGCCATCGTTGAGGCGGACGGTGCCGTGGATCGTGGCAGTCGCAGCCTGGGCCGTTTCCAGGGCCCCGACCATGGATGCCAGGGGCACCAGCAGGGCGAGGCAGAAGAGCAGGGTCAGATACCTGCGGGACGTGGTATGCATTGTCGTTTTTCCCCCTGCAGCGGCAGTGAGCAGGCCGCGCAGATACAAGTAAATCCACATGATACTATTTAGACTTATCTATTCTTGAAAGTCATTTTAATCTTGTTATTTAACTTTTTGATGGTTAATCAAAGTTATTTCGAGAGCATATAAGCGTTTCCCCGGCAGCATTGCGATGATAACCTCTTTGCATTGATTATCTGACGAGTAAAATAATTCCACTCGGCAACCGCCCTTCCCCCCGTGATTCCCGTGAGGGGATATTTCCCCCTGTTCTCTCCCCACAGAGAGGAGGAGTCTCCCCAATGATCTGCACATCCCCGCGGGGATGGGATCGGGAGGGGGACAGCCCCCTCCCTTCACCGTTCATCTGCGATACCCTTCCCTTCCTCCCATCTCCCCAGGGGGACCAGAAAGGGACTGGCATGAGGCAGGTGAGGCGATCGCCGGGAAAAATCATGCACCATAAATACCCCGCCATGCAAAGGCGTACCAGGGAATCCGATGTTCTGGAACGAGAAGATGGAGACCCTTCAGGGGAAAGATCTCGAAGCACTCCAGCTGAAACGCCTGAAGTGGTCGCTCGGCCAGGCGATGAAGGTGCCGTTCTACCGCAGCCGGTTCCGGGATGCCGGGATCCGTCCCGCCGACGTGAAGTCCCTGGACGATGTGGGGAAGCTCCCGTTCACCTCCAAGAAGGATTTGCGGGAAGGCTACCCTTTCGGATTCCTGGCGGTCCCCCGAAAGAAGGTGATCCGGATCCACACCACCTCAGGGACCACGGGAAAGCCAACAGTGGTGGGGTACACGAAGCGGGACCTGGCCCGGTGGGCGGAACTCATTGCCCGGAACATGACCATGGTGGGCCTCCGGGAAGGGGATGTCTTCCAGAACGCGGTGAACTACGGCCTCTTCACCGGGGGGCTCGGGTTCCACACGGGCGCCGAGCTGATGGGCCTCACCGTGGTACCGGCGGGCACCGGGAACACAAGAAGGCAGATCGAGATGATCAACGATTTCGGCGTCTCCGCGATCCACTGCACCCCCTCCTACGCGATGCACATCGCAGAGGTTGCGGAGGAGATGGGGACCACGATGCCCACGCTGAAGATCGGCCTCTTCGGGGCCGAGCCCTGGTCCGAGTCCATGCGTGCGGAGCTGCAGCGGAAGCTGGATCTCTCTGCCTTTGACTCCTACGGGCTGTCGGAGATGTATGGTCCCGGGGTTGCCTTCGAGTGCCCGGAGAAGGACGGGCTCCACATCTGGCACGATTCCTATCTCGTGGAGATCATTGACCCGAAAACGGGCGAGACCCTGGGACCGGAGGAACGCGGGGAGATGGTGATCACGCCGCTCGTCAAGGAGGCGATGCCCCTGGTCCGGTACCGGACCGGGGACATGACCATGCTGCGGGAGGACGGGTGCTCCTGCGGGAGGGGGCAGAAGATCAGCCGGATCCTGGGCCGGGCCGACGATATGCTGGTGATCCGGGGGATCAACGTCTTCCCCTCCCAGATCGAGCACGTGCTCCTGGGCCTCCCGGAGGTGGGGGACCACTTCATGGTGTATGTCGACAGGATGAATTACCTGGACGAGCTCACCATTGAAGTGGAGATGAAGCGGGAGACCTTCTCCGGCGAGCTCTCGGATCTCGCCCGGATCCAGAAGCGGGTGACCGCGGCCCTGCGGGACGTGCTGGGGATCCGGACGGCAGTGAAACTGGTGGAGCCCGGATCCCTGCCACGGTTCGAGGGGAAGGCAAAGAGGGTCGTGGACCGGAGAGGAGGGCTGTTCTGATGTTCTGGGAACCCAAGATCGAGACGATGCCGGTGGAGGACCTCCACCGGCTGCAGTACAGGCTGTTAAAAAGCCTGGTGTACCGACTGTATTCCTTCTCGGAGTTTTACCACCGGCGGATGGAGGACGCCGGGGTGCATCCGGACGATATCCGGGTGCTCGCGGACGTGAAGAAGCTCCCGTTCATGTTCAAGCGGGACCTGCGGGACAGCTACCCGGACAAGAT
>JAJRDC010000290.1 GCA_028678635.1 Methanomicrobiales archaeon | reverse complement strand
GACAGGACCTGCCGAAACTGATCGCATCGATTCTTATCTGCTTTCTGGCGGCGGCCATCGGATCGATCTTCACGAGCCCCCAGATTGGCGGGTGGTACGCCGGGCTGGAAAAGCCCTGGTTCGCCCCGCCCAACTGGGTCTTCGGGCCCGTCTGGACCACCCTCTATCTCCTGATGGGGATCGCCCTCTTTCTGGTCTGGCGGAAGGGGCTGGAGCGGCCGGATGTCCGGCAGGGCGTGATCCTCTTCGGTGTCCAGCTGGCCTTCAACGCGGCCTGGTCCCTGATCTTCTTCGGACTCCAGTCACTTTTCGCAGGCCTCGTCTGCATCGTGATCCTGTGGGTCCTGATCCTGACGACGCTGATCCAGTTCTGGAAGATCGACCGGATCGCGGGAGCCCTGCTCATCCCGTACCTTGCCTGGGTCAGCATCGCTACCTGCCTGAATTATGCCATCTGGGTCCTGAACCCCTGATTCTCCCTCACCACCCTCATTCTTATCAGGTTTTCCGTGCCACTACCCACTGGAGACGGTGGCGATGGAGGCACAGAACCTGCTGGCCACGGTTGAGAGACAGCTCTGCACCTGCAGGGAGGAGCTGCAGCTGACCCCGGATATCGAGGCATTCCTGAAGATGCCGATGCGCGAGATCCACGTGGCCCTTCCCGTCCGGATGGATGACGGCCGGATCCAGGTCTTCCCCGGATTCCGGGTACAGTATAACGATGCCCGGGGGCCCACCAAGGGGGGGATCCGCTTCCACCCGGACCAGACAATCGACACGGTCCGGGCCCTCGCGGCCCTCATGACCTGGAAGTGTGCCCTCCACAACCTGCCCCTGGGCGGGGCCAAGGGCGGGGTCATCTGCAATCCCAAGGCCCTGTCACCGGCCGAGCTGGAGCGGCTCTCCCGGGCTTATATCCGGGGGATCTACCCGGTGATCGGCCCGGATCGGGATATCCCGGCCCCCGACATGGGGACCACCCCGCAGGTGATGGCCTGGATGATGGACGAGTACTCCCTGTGTGTGATGAAAACCAGCTTCGGGGCCATCACGGGGAAACCTCCTGCCGTCGGCGGCTCGGCCGGACGGCTGGAAGCCACGGCCAGGGGAGGGTGGTTCGCCATCCGGGAGGCCGCAGCCGGCCTCGGGATACGGCTGAAGGACGCCACGGTGGCGGTGCAGGGCTTCGGCAACGTTGGCTCCTATGCCGCACTCCTCGGAAGCGAGGAGTTCGGGTGCCGGGTGGTGGCGGTCTCGGACAGCCGGGGCGGGATCTTCAACCGGGCGGGATTGGACGTCCGGGCTGTGGCGGCCCACAAGGTACGGACCGGAACCGTGGCCGGGTTTCCCGGCGCCGATAGCATCACCAACGAAGACCTGCTGGAGCTGAAGGTAGACATCCTGATCCCGGCAGCCCTGGAAAACGCCATCACCCGGATGAACGCCCCGCAGGTGAGGGCAAGGATCCTTGCGGAGCTGGCCAACGGGCCGGTGACTCCGGAGGCAGATGATATCCTCTTCGAGCAGGGGGTGCACCTGGTGCCGGATATTCTCTGCAACGGCGGCGGGGTCATTGTCTCCTACCTGGAGATGGTGCAGAACTTCTCCATGGACCAGTGGAGCGAGGCCGACGTGAACCGACGGCTGGAGGAGCGGATGGCCGGCGCCTACCGGGCCGTGCAGGATCTCTCGGCACGATACCGGAATCCCCTGCGCCGAACGGCCTATACCATCGCGGTGCGCCGGGTAGTGGAGGCCATGCGGTTCAGGGGCTGGATCTGAGGGGCGGGACCTGCACCCCTTTTCTCCCGGGACACCCACCGGTTCTCCATACGCCCTCCCTGAGGGTGTGCACCAGACGGACCCGTGATGACCCATGGATGTGTACCAGTGCCAGATCTGCGGCCATGAGTATGACCCTCGGAGAGGAGAGCATGAACAGGGGATCGCGCCCGGCATCTCCTTTGCAGACCTGCCTGAGACCTGGACCTGCCCGGTCTGCGGCGCCGAGAAGCAGCTCTTCAAGAGACTGTAAACCTTTCTCCACGGGATTTCCCTTCGTTTCACCCGGTGTGACAGGTGGGAATGCATAATACCGACAAGGAGCAACGTCACTTTCAGTGGAACGGTGCAGGAACAGGGGACAGCGTTGTTCGAGGGGATACGGGGTGATGGTAGGATGGGGAGCACCGATACCAGGCACGGAGTGATTCCACCGGTGCACGGGAACACCTGGGGAGGGGCATGACCGCCCGCGAGATGCTGCCGGGCATCTTCGCGGTGGGGGCCATCGACTGGGACCGCCGTCTCTTTGACGAGCTGATCCCCCTCCCGGACGGGACCAGCTACAACTCCTACCTGATCAGGGGATCGGAGAAGACACTCCTCATCGACACGGTGGATCCCCCCTTTGCAGATACGCTCTTTGAGCACCTGGACGGGCTGGGTGTACGATCCATCGATTACGTGGTGGCGAACCACGCCGAGCAGGACCACTCGGGAACCATCGGGAAACTGCTTGCCCGGTACCCCGTGGCCCGGGTGGTGACGAATGCGAAGTGCAGGGACATGCTGAAGGATCTCCTCCGGATCCCGGATGACCGGTTCCTGGTGATCCAGGACCGCGAGAAGCTCTCCCTTGGGGACAGGACCGTCGAGTTCCTGTTCACCCCCTGGGTCCACTGGCCTGAGACAATGGTCACCTACCTTCACGGTGACGGGGTCCTCTTCTCCGGCGACCTCTTCGGGTCCCACTATGCCACGAGCCAGCTCTTCACGGACGGGGATCCCGCAGTGTACGGGGCGGCGAAGCGCTACTATGCCGAGATCATGATGCCCTTCCGGTCCTCCATCCAGGAGAATCTCCGGAAGATGGCCCCCCTGGAGATCAGGATCATTGCCCCCAGCCACGGCCCCGTGTACCGGAAACCGGAGTTCATCCTCTCCGCGTACCGGGACTGGGTCTCGGACCGGGTGGAGAACCGGGTGGTGATACCCTGGGTCTCCATGCAT